>CAYJTD010000001.1:0-18981 GCA_964372525.1 uncultured Nitrosopumilales archaeon
TGCCTCTATACTTTCCGTCATGCGTGGACCAGTCACCCCTATTAGGGAACGACCAGACTGTGAACGACTCGTGCTTGTAATCGCTTGGAGGAGCAAAATTCTTGATTGATACTGCCTCTCCTATCGGTATGTTCACGTTTCCAATAGTTACTTGTTTGTGTTTCTTCGCGAACTGGCGAAAGTCCTTTTCCATTACAAGCGTCATGCCGGCATAAATTTCCTGCTTTGATTGTTCTAGAGTTGCTGCTTTTTGCACCTTGTTCACTTTATTATTATATAAAAAAGTGCACGAGTAGCACTGAAGTTACCCAAGCAACAAATTTGTTAGACTAGATCTCACGCAATTAAATTTTCACGGACTAAATTAAAAATTCAATAAACCATAAGGTTTATTGATCAGTGATGAGAATAGGGTGATATGAGCGACGATAGCCAGAAGAGAATAAGAATAGTTATCCACGAACTGGACAAGGGCAAGTATAGGAGAACCACCTCACGAAACATCAGTGTCTTTGACAGTGCCTCAGTAGACGAGGTACAGAACATAATCCTGAACGCCCTAGCTAGATATGGTATAAAGCACAAATACACTTGGTATAGCACCGAAGCGCCAACAGCACAGACAACACAAACAGCACAGACTAAGAACTAACACTGCCGTAGGCACAGTTAGTTAAAGAAAGGATATACTTCCCACTGTTTACGATCTCAACTTCTTTTTAAATCAGTTTGATTGCTTCCTGTACGCTAGGATGCATTGTAGGAAGCCTGAATATCCTGCCAATGGAACTGGCAACGTTCTCCACCTTACGCCTCTCTCCGTGATCTACTATTACCCTTCTTAATTTGGGCCTAAGTTTACCTACGTAGGATATTAACTGGTTATAATCACTATGCCCGCTGAAGCCTTCGATCTTCTCCACACCACAGTTGATATTAATAACTTCTATCTTTCCATCCCTTCCCATTACGGAAACCTGTCTAGAACCGTCTAGCACCCTCCTTCCAAGCGTTCCATTGACTTGGTATGACACAAACACTACCCTATTCTTTGGATTGGATGCAAGAGCCTTGAAGTACTCTATCACTGGACCACCTTCAAGCATACCAGAAGTGGCCATTATAATAGCCGGTTCATCTCTTAGAGCTTCCCCTCTTCCGTCAGCATGCTCTATTATTGTAAAGTATTCAGACATGAATGGATTATCATCAGTCTCCATTATACGCTGTTTAAGATCCCTTTGCAAGTATTCTGGATGAGCTATGTGCATTGCTGTGGCTTCAGAGATCATACCTTCAATGAAAACCGGCGCTTCTGTCATCTTCCCCGCTTTCATGTACGTATCAATTACCATCAGTATTTCCTGCGCCCTGCCTACTGCAGGAACAGGAATAAGCACCTTCCCACCCTCTGAAAGTGTTTTGTTGATAGTGTTCACAAAGTTCATTTCAACTTCTTCCCTTGAAGGCATGATGTCTTCTTTAGCACCGTATGTACTTTCTATAATCAGCGTTTCAACTCTGGGATAGTTCCATGACGCACTTTCAAACATCTGGCTTCTTCCATACTTCAGGTCACCAGTGTAAACCACGTTGTGATCTCCATTGCCAATGTGCAGGTGTACTGTTGAAGAACCTAAGATATGGCCGGCATTTGATAACACCAGCTTTACATCAGGAGCAATATCAGTAACCATACCATACGGCAGCGTTATCGTATGTTTGATAACTTCCTTCACATCCCGTTCAGTGTAAAGCGGAATAGAACCTTCTACCATTGCCACCTTTATCATATCAGTTTGAATTAGGGTCATCAATGGAAGTGTAGGCTCTGAGCAGTAGACAGGACCCTTGTAACCATACTTGAATATCACAGGCAAAAATCCCGTATGATCCAAATGTGCATGACTGATTACAATTGCATCCAATTCATCGAGAGATATGTTTGCCCAGTCAAGTCTTGGGAATGCATTTAGTGGTTCCCTAGCACCAGGATTTATTCCACAGTCAAGCAGTATCTTGCTTTCATGTGTTGTTAACAACATACATGAACGGCCTACCTCTCCAAAACCACCCAGTGTAAGCAAACTTGCTTCTGCAGTTTCATCTAGTTTTTGTCTGAATATTTGTTCACCTACACGCCTGTAAAACTTGCTTCTCTCATTCACGTTCATCTTCAACGTGTAGTTTACCTGCTGCATCATTTCCGATTGAATGTGGGATGCTTTCCTTACACGCATCTTCCATCCAGTTTTATCGACAAGCTCTATCATATTAAAAGCATCACTACCATCCATCTCTGGTGCATGCAATATCCAGGGCTTCTTGACCTCCACAACTATTTCCCCCAACGCAGTATCGAAGAACGTGCTCTTCACTTCGGCTTCTTTTGGCAGTAACTGTAGCAGGATGTTTCTAGCATCCTCTTCGTTCTTGCGTACAGATTCATCAGTTCTTACAACTATACGCTTCTTGATCATGTTAACCATGTTTGAAATTATCTGATTATTTTCCAGCAAATACTTCGGATTTTTGGTATAAAGTGCAATCCTAGGTCCCTCATACTCTATCTTTGTGACAGCAGCATCGCTAGGAATATGCTGTAGTATTATGGACATTATGTTCTGTCCTCCTTGCCCATTCATCTTTTCTTGCATCATTAACCACTAAGCGAAAATGACTGAATCTCCTGTCTTGGGAGCTCGCGAAATCCCTTCTTGTCTATTATTGCCACGTCAATTCCATCACCAGTTCCTGCATTTCTTCTAATAGCAGCCGCTATTGCCCTTGCTCCAACTTTTGCTCCTTCTTCTACACTCATACCTTCCTTGTATTCACTTTCAAGAATTCCGTATGCAACAGGCGATCCACTTCCTGTTGAAACAAAATTCTCCTTATTCAGTGAGCCAAAAAGATCTATGTTATAGACCACAGGACCTTCTTGGTCATGCCCTCCAACCAAGATTTCAACGATGTACGGCATTGGGTATCGCTGTGAAAAGAACATATTCGATGCCAGCCTAGCACATGATTTCAAAGGCATAGGGACTCTGTTTTCCAGTTTGTAGATATTCGCATGGTAGCGCAATATGTCTACAACATTCTGTGCATCTGCAACACTACCAGCAATTGTCATTGCTATATGATTATCAATTTTCTGAAGTTTCTTTACATGTCTGTGTGCTATGTAAAGAAAACCAGCAGTAGCTCTGGTATCAGCAGCTAGCGCTACACCATCAGAACATGTTATTCCAACGGTTGTAGTTCCGTGTAGCGCATTCATATTTGCATAATTTGACAAAAGAGCACACCTTAGGAATACGAAAGGTAAGATTTTACCACTTAAATAAGGTTTCGCTCAAGGTCAGAATTAAATAACAGCCAACGATAGATCGTATGATTTGTCAACTCATTTAATGGAGTTGCCTCGCAAGATATTGATCGGAGATGGCGTTATCAGGGATCTGGGTAATTTCGTTGCTGATCTTGGCATAAGGAAGGTTGCTGTAGTAAGTGGTGCAGTAGTGAAGGCCAGAGCAGGCGACCAGTGTCATGCATCACTTAGCACGTCCAAGTTGGAGGATGTGTGGTTCCTTGCCTCTGCAGCCAGCATGGAGGCTGTTGATGCAGTTCAGAAAGAAATTGCAAAGAATGGAAGCGAAGCGATAATAGGTTTTGGTGGTGGCAAAAGTGTAGATGTTGCAAAAACCGTCGCTTATAATTTAAACAAACCATTTGTTAGCGTACCTACATCTGCATCGCACGACGGCATATCCAGTCCATTTTCATCGATCAAAGGCCGTGATAAGCCATATTCCATTAAAACAAAAACGCCTATAGGCGTATTGGCAGATACCAGCATAATTGTTGGTGCACCCAGAAGATTGTTAGCGGCTGGCTGCGGTGATCTGATGGCAAAAGTTACGGCTGTAAAAGACTGGGAACTTGCAAGAGACGAAAAAGGCGAATACTTCGGCAAGTACTCATCAAATCTTGCATCGATGAGCGCACAGATAGTGATGGCAGAATCAAAATCTATAGGAAGTGGTAATGGTGCAAGCGTAAGAACAGTAGTTGAAGCACTGATCAGTTCTGGTGTTGCTGCGTGCATTGCAGGCAGTAGCAGACCATGCTCTGGTGCTGAGCATCTAGTCAGTCATGCACTTGACTTTATTGCTCCAAACAAGGGACTTCATGGTGAAAAATGTGGCATTGGTGCTATAATGATGGCCAAACTTCATGGTATTGAATGGGAGCGGATAGCAAGCACGTTGAAAGACATAGGCGCACCTACAACTGTAAAGGAGATAGGTATTGATCCTGATTCCTTGGTTAAGGCACTTATGACAGCTTCTACGTTAAGACCCGACCGGTACACGATACTTAACAAAATAAGTTTGAATGAACAGAATGCATTTGAACTAGCAAAATCTACGGGGATAATTTAACCAAAGAATTATCTATTCTGTTTGTGCTTGCACTTCTTGTTCTTGCGTCTGAGCCTCTGTTCTGCTTTGTCCCTGCGGCTCATAAGTTTCTACGAACTTTATCTTCTTCACCGCGTTAACATACTTGAATACATCACTTGCAATTGCACGTTTGATTATTTGCAAACCTTCCATCATGTAACTTTCATCTGGGAGCTCAATGTCAAGATTGCCTTCGTTTAACGTTATCTTCACTTTGTCTTCCTCAACTGGCACTCGGCGTTTTATCAAAGCTATAATCTTCTCATTGTCTTGCTCAAGCCGCTTCAGTACTTCAAAATCATACGCAATGGTCTTACCTGCTAACCTATGATTATAATCCACTTGCACCCTACCTGAACTTATTAGACGCACAATTGCAACCTTGCCGTCAATTTCTATCGCATCACCTACTTTGACTTCATCGGCTTTGTCGCCTAACTTTCGCATTGATATCATTCTAACCTTGTCAGGGTCTCTTTCACCAAATCCCTTCTGGGGAGGAACTTCCACATTCATTTTTTCTCTAACATTAGCATTCAGCAGTGCTTCATCTAAGCCTTGTAGAACCCAGCCATCGCCAACAGAAACAAGCCTTGGTTCGTAAGTTCGTGTAGCATCGAAAATGTTGAATTTTTTAGCATCTTCCTCAATTGTACTGTCTATTACTTCATCAGTATCCTTTACCTTCATCGTATAGTTCAACAATACAAGAGAACCCTTTTCAAGCGCCATAAAATTCGCTAATAAATGACCTTATATTAACTTTGCAAGGAAAATTTTTATCACTTTAACTTTTCTTCTGCAACAGCAAGTGCATCGGCATTTGTCTTTATTCCCATTATCGAGAGTGCCGATGAAATCGCAGATAATGTTCTCATTACATGATATTTGCTTACTTCACCCATGGAGCCAACTCTGAACAATTTTCCTTTCAGCTCTCCAAAACCACCAGCCAATAATACCTTGAAGTTATTTGCCAGCAATGTTCTAAACTTCTTGTCTTCTATACCATCTGCATAATTAATGGCTATAACTGTCCTAGATCTGGCATCAGGTTTTGCAAATGGCGAGCAGCCCATATGAGTTAATGAATCATAGAATGTGTCCGCGCATTTTATATGACGATCTACCCTTGCATCCATTCCTTCCTCGATTATCATGTCAAGCGCTTCATCAAATGCAAAGTACAATGGCAATGCAGGTGTAAATGGCGTCTCCGCTTTATCATTGTAATACTTAAAGTATCTTGGCAAGTTGAAGTAAAGCGTTGCTGGAGGATTGTCTGTCATGAACTTCTTCGCTCTTGCACTTATCGATATTGGCGCCAATCCAGGTGGTGCAGCTAATGCTTTCTGGCTTGCAGTCACACAAATGTCAACATTCCATTTATCAACTGGTAATTCATCGCCACCAAGATTTGAAACTGCATCAACAACATAATACGCACCATACTTTGACGTTAAATCACTTGCTTTATCTAACCATGTGAACCTAGTGCCGGTAGAAGTTTCATTATACACAACATACAATGCCTTTACATCTTTGTTCTTTTCAAAAGCTTCTTCCACCTGATCAAAACTTGGTATCTCACCATAAGGAGCCTTGACACGTATTGTCTGTCCGCCAACGGTATCAATTAGATCTGCTAATCTAGAGCTAAATTCACCGTTAACCGGTATCACAACTTTATCACCTTTTCTTATGAGATTTACTACAGATGCTTCAACACCACCAGTACCAGACGCTGTTAAAACTACAAGATCATTTTCAGTTTGAAATACTTGTTTGGTTTTCTCCTGAATTCTTTTATGCAGTTTCCAAAAGTCTTCGGCTCTATGATTTATGACAGGAGCAGACATTGCCTGCATAACCCTATGGGGCACATTAGTCGGTCCTGGAAGCATCACCAAGTAATTTGGAGGAAATTCCATCTCTAACGCACTACCGCGTGTAGATCCGTTATTTATACCATAAAACTATTTGGATTGTAATAGTTTTATTCTATTTATCCCATCTATTTCTTCTATAATTTTTGTTACCTGCTTGGGCACAAACACCTTCCAGTTTTCATCATTTGCTATTTGTTGCCTAATTGCAGTTCCTTCAAGCACTTTCCTTTTCAGAAATGGTATCTTCATGACTTTCTTTCCATGTTCCTTGAAGAGCATCATACTAAATGGATCATTTGTAAAAACTACATCATACTTTGGTACAAGCATGTCAACCTGGCTTACCCATAATGAATGAACATTAGCATCATTAACAGGTACTGCGATCCATTTCTTTGGGTTGATTTTATTAGCATCTAATGTAGCCTTGATCATTGCCAGACGCTCACCAGCAGTAAATGGATTCTTCTGCTCATGGCTTTTTTGCGCACTCCCTATTGCAATCCAGAGCATATCCACTTTCTTGAGCGCAAACTTTACTGCATGTAAATGACCATTATGGAAAGGCTGGAACCTGCCAACAAGCAAACCCTGCTTCATGAAGTAGTGTTGCTTCAAACATTATTTAAAAATTTTATACGTACCTTTGTAATACTTTTTACTATCTAGTGCACACACAAACTGTCTTGGAATTCATCAAAATCGATGGTTCGTATGGGGAAGGTGGCGGTCAGATCCTAAGAACATCTGTTACATTATCAGCAATTACGAAGAAACCAGTAGAGATCGTGAACATCAGGGCAAAAAGAGACAATCCCGGCTTAAGGCCGCAGCATGCCAATGCAATCAACGCTGTCGCTTCCTTATGCAATGCCAAAGTAGAAAACGTTCACGTCGGTTCTGATACGATCAAATTCATGCCTAAGGGGATGCAAAGCGGCTCTATCAATATCGATATCGGAACAGCTGGAAGTATAACGATGATCCTGCAGACAGTCATACCTGCGGCAAGTCTATCTGGCAGAAATGTTGAGATAGAATTGAGAGGAGGCACAGATGTACGATGGAGTCCAACACTAGATTATCTCCGTTTTGTTGTACGACCAGCTTTTAGCATGATCGGAATTAATTTTGATGTAGATGTGCAAAGAAGGGGGTATTATCCTGTTGGTGGGGGTATAGTAAAGGCAGCAATAGAACCCTGTGTAAAATCAAACACGTTTGATATGATCAAAGCTCCAAAGATAGAACCAATGATGGTGAGCATATGCTCTTCTCTTCCTGCACATGTTGCACAGAGGCAGATAGCTGCAGCCCTAGCAAAATTGCAGAAGGTTGGTATTGTATGCAAATCCTATTCTGCATCAGTTGAACACTCTAGTTCTTCTGGTTCTTCTATACTAGTTTATTCTGTAAGTAACTTTGGTCCCTTCATAGGCGGTGATGCAATAGGAGAGAAAGGCAAACGTGCAGAAGATGTGGGCACAGAAGCTGCAGACAAATTTCTTGTAGCGTATAACAGCAATGCACCAATAGACGAATACTTGGCTGACATGCTTGTACTTCCATTATGTTTGACTGATGGCAAGTCAAGGTTCATAGTAAACAAAGCATCACAGCATCTCTACACGAACCTTTACGTAACTAGTAAGATCGTTGAGTGTAAGTATGAGGTAAACAAAGTGGATAGCAATTATATGGTTACAATAGAAGGGAGGTCTTAAATCAAAATCCCGTTTCAAGTATTGCTGCAAATAAAAGTATAGCAATTGATTGCCCTACAATTATCCTGCCAAGCCAGATTATTCTTGTACGCAGTTTCATAATGTTAGAATCTGAGCTGTTATTTGCCAACAGTTGTTCATTACCACTACCAGAAATTTTTACATGTATACCAAACAACACTATCATAGATGTTACTACAATTATCTTAATTACTAGTACTATACCATAGTTTGAATCTAATAATGTGTTTGGCGATGCAAGAAAAAGCTGAGCCTTGTACACCCCTGTTGCAACCAGCACAATTAAAGCAGGCAATGCTATCCTATTGAATCTCCTACCGATTTTTATCATAAGTATTGTTCTTTCTGCCGCACCATTAGCAAGCGTCTTAAGCATTGGCACCAGCACTATTCCAATGAATATAGAACCACCGACCCATATACTGGCAGAAAGTAGATGGATCCAAGTGATGAGAGAATCTGCAACTGGCATTTTTACGTTGAATCATAGCAGAACTCTATTTATGTGTAGTTTGTTTTGCAATCAGAAAACATAAATGCAAAACAGATTGTAGGGTAGGCACAATGAGATTAACTCGTGGTAAAATAGTTATAACAGCTATCTTTGTTGGTATTGCTGCAGCACTTGCAGGACTTGTTGGGTTTACAAATTTGGAACAGGAAGAAATTGGTCCTCAGATGGCAGTTACTCTTGCAGGTGTAAAGATGAAACATATAGACAAAGAAAATCCTACGCTTATGATTGTGCAAGTCGATTTCGCGATATTCAATGATACAAAACAAACACTTACCATATCCAAGATTGATTATGATATGCACGCAAATGAACGACTTATAGGTAGGGGCCTTCTGTCATTGGAGGACGCTCCTCTTACAGGCAGAGCACCGTTATTCCCGGGTACAAGTACCACATTACCATCTGAAATGCAGTTACGTCAATCACCAGAAATTATGGACGTATGGGACAAGTTGAACAATGGTAATATTGAAGATATAACGTGGCGAGCCAATGGTGTAGCCCAGATAGAATCGGCGTTTAGCATAATCGAGATCGCTTTCAACTCTACACTCTAGTTAGTAACCGTTCATCTGCCTTTCCCTGTTTATCAAATTCTTCTTTTGATATTCGTTAAGAATGTCATTAGGTTCCATTCCCAATTCAATTGAAGCATGTACTACAAAATGCCATATGTCTATAAGTTCTTCCTTAGCCTTCTCCTCATTAAACTTGACAGGTGTTTTCCACCACTTCCAATTCGTTAGTCTTTGCAGCTCTACTGCTTCATGAATGATTGCTGTGCATAGATTGGAAATTCTTTCTTCTTTTGTAGTAGGAGACCTATTCTGCTTCATCATGGAAACAAATTCTTTCTGCAGCTTGAATATGCTACCGAGCTTATCTTCCACAATTTGCGTTACTGTTCAAGGTTATTAAGAATTTCTAAGTTTACATTGAAAACGATCTAAGGGAATATACACCGAACACAAAATAAGTTTCCATTATTATTTACTCTGCAGAACGTTAAATAATTAATGACTATTGATCGTATACGTGGCAAAGCGCTACCGCAAGACATCTGCAAAGGGCAAGGCAGCAAAGCTGAAAGAGATCGCGCTATCTCAAAATAACACTTACAGCGAACGCATGCGCGCAATTGACCTTTTGGGTCAATTGAAGGAAGATGCATATGATGAATTAGCTGATATAGCGGCTAATGGTCTTAGCTATAATGAAAGAATGAACGCATTAGAGTTACTTGAGAAGGTAGCTGAAAAAGGTCCCTAGGACACCACAATAGTTGAACTAGCAAAATTACTCGACATCACGCTGGCATACGTCAAACTTTCCCACATAAAGATCTCTATCGTATAGTTTCCTTCCTTTTCAGGCGTCCAGGAAAGTGATGTATTAAGTGATTCTTTAGCTGCTATACTGCCATCAATCCATGATATCATAACTGTTGCACCAGTAGAATCCTTTACCTGCAATATGTATACAAACTTCTGCTTTTTGTCTATGTTATTTGTAACAACAGACTGCAGTTGTATCGGTTCATCAACCTTTATTGAAACCGTTTCGTTTTCAATAGGCTGCAAGTTAAACATCAAATGATCCCCATGCTCATATGTCATCTTCTCCGACAATGCTTTAAGATCATCACTCGGTATTACATAATGCATTGCAGTCTTTCCTTCATATGAATAGGGATCTACGAAGAACAATTTATCATTCAAAACTGCTCCGTTAAGCGTAGCCTCAAATGATCCTGCAGATAGGAATTCACTAAACGTATTAGGAATTATTATTTCTGCATGCACCATACCATTTGCATTAGCACTGTCTGTCATTAACGTAATAGCTTTAGTTGTTTTGTCATAGTCAAAATCTATCAACTTATTTTCATACGTTCTTATCTGTAATTGATACTCCTTACCGTTGTCGTTAATGGTTGAAACTGATTCACCAGGCGCTGATTTAAAGTGCGGTAGAACCGGTTTAGTCTTTACAGGAATTTTACCTATTACATTGCTTTGTGCATCCTTTATCATTACATTTGCTATGCTCATCGTGTCAACGCCAGCTAATAACCGATTATCACTATTAGCTTCATAAACACGAAACATGCTTTCACCATTATCAATACGCATTGAAACATAGTCTTCACTTTCAGCTATCAGTGAATAATACCCCATAGTGGGATGTGTCATTATTACAAATCTATTATTTTCTAATGGTGTCATCTGTCTGGCTATTGTTTGCATATCATAACTGTAGTACTGGCCTCTCTCATCATACCAAATAGCAATCACCTTTGCGTTTTTAGTAGGATCTCCCACATTCTTTACAAACGCGTCTATCTCTGTATGGGATGTCATGTGGAAATCATGCTGAGCATTAGTATCAATTGCATGCGGGTTTCGGAGCTGCTTTGTGTTAGGATCTACATGTGTCCATATAAAGGCCTTGATATCAGAGAATGCAAATTTGTCCACCTTTGGTTGCACAGCTTTCCATTCAAGAGAAATAGTGTATGAAGAGACACTAATGCCAATATTTTTGTCACTTATGGGGATATCGAAAGGAGCTATGTAACCTGCAGGAATGGATCTTAACAGAGCGTATGTGCTGTAAGTAGGAAGAGGATTTCCACTTTCATCAAAAAGGGACGCAATTACGCGTACAAACCCAACGGCATCATCACCCACATTTTCAACTATGCCTGATATGTGCACTATGCCAGCGGTATCAACTGATATCCTATGGCCAACCACCCTAACCTGGGCCCGTTCATCAGCAAAAACACCTGTATATGCAAAAATACTGAGAGACAACGTTGCTATTAGTATAAGACCAAGACTAACATTAACAATCTTCCCACCCATACCGCTTCGTTCTCAGTTAGATGTGTATTCTTATAAAGATAACACTATCAAAATCTTCAGATAGATCAGTAAACTAGATTTACAGCGGGTAGTATGCCTTACAGTCCTTGCATTTATAACCTACCTTAGAATTCACAAGTTTTTCAGAGCAATTTGCGGGACATCCAATATGCTGCCTTACCTTGTAATAAACTGGCTCTGTTATGGATCCACATGCCTTACACATAAATCGTTCAACACAAGTTTCCACCCTAATATATGGAACAAAAAACTATTTAGAAATTGTCTTTAAAGGTTTGATTGATCACGTGTATTATTTCTACAGTCATCTACACAGCCAAAGGTCTTACTTTCATCTTTGTAACTTTCTGTACGACTCCTTTGGCTCGAAGCTTCGCCTTGTACTTTAGATTCCTTGGCTTTGTTCGTAATCTATAACCGCAGCAAGGACACCACAAACCATCCCACTTGAGAAAAACCTCACATACTTGGCAGCGTTTCTGCCCTGAAGCGTATCTGCCAATACCAAGGGGCTTCTGAGCCTTATAAGCAACACATCTCCCTTTACATGTCATAAATAACCGATCGTACTGCATATTGAAATTATTTAAATGTTCATACAAATGTGACAGTATAAATTACCAAAATATGTTGTTCTTCTATGCACAGCTCTACTAACAGTAGAAGTGCCCTTGACCTGTTTAATTCTCTGAAGGCTGGTAACAATGCTTTACTGTTTTACGATAGTGATAAAACGCTAGAAAGATTTCTTTTCCGCTACGTAAAGGCTGGATTGCAAAAAGGCGAATCTGTGTTCTACTTGTCTGGAATAAGGACTGTAGAGGAAGCGGAGCAAAGAATGGCTAGCTATGGCATTGATTGTGATTATTACAAGGATAATGGAATGCTGCATTTCACATCATACGATGATATATTTCTGGTAGATGGAAGGCTTGATCTATCTAATGCTCGTAGAAATCTGTTCAAAATAGCAAAAACCAGTCATAATGGAAATAACACCAGGCTGGCTACTGAATCTAACTGGTGGCTTCTCGCAGATGTATTTGAAAACGCGCTTGATATGGAAACAACACATGAAATGATACCACACAACATGTCAATAGTCTGCAGCTACAACATAGCAAATTTGATGAAATATGGCAACATTTATCATTTGGCTAAATTGATGGAACTGCACAATGATACGTTATTGGCAACTGAAAGGTCAGTAATGCTACCCTTGGAATTCTATTCATATCTTGGTAGATGCATAATTGATGTCTTAGAACATAACTTTGACTACATTACAATAGTAAGGAAGAAACACTCCAGATTTATTTCGGAGATATTGTTAGAATTAGAGATGTGTATAGGTTCGGATATGCTAGAACTGGAAAGAATCGTAGAAGAAAGACTCTTGCACAAATTAAAGTAGAAATTAACTCTTGGCAAGAACACCAGTCTACTGTTTAACTGTGTTCATGAATAACTGTAATGCTTTGGTGTCAAAGGGGTCTTGGAAAGCTAAAAAGAATTGTTCTATACCAGCATCAACATACTCTTTAACCTTCTCTACGATCCTATCAGGTTTTCCGACCAATCCGTTTTGAAGTATCTTATGATACACATTTGGACCCCTCTCCATTGCAAACAACTGTTCTTTGTATTTCAAATCAGAATCAGAGTCAGCAATTATGACGTCTAGCTCAATGGATCTTTTGACATTTCTGCCAAATTCTGTAGAAATAGAAGTGAATTCTGCATTTAATTCTGTAAACTGGTCTGGTGAAAGGTACGATGCTTCCCATATGTCAGCATACTTGGCAGCTATACGCATCATCTTCTTTCTCTTTGCAGCTACTGTAATAGGAATAGGGTTGCTTGGATTTTGTAAAGTTGCACCATTAACTTTGAAATATTTACCGTTAAACTGAACCGAAGGTTTACTCCATAGCATTTGTAGAATTTGTAAACCTTCCTCAAGCATGAAAACTCTTTCTGCATTTGATGGATAATCTATTCCATAAGGATACCACCATTGTGCAGCATACTGCAGTGTTGCCCCTGCACCTGTTCTGAACTCTAACCTTCCATTAGAGATCTCTTGCAATGTCACTGCTTGTTTCGCTAACAACGCAATATTCCTGTATTGAGGAAGTATGTACGTTATAACAGGACCCAATTTTATGCTGCTGGTTCCAGTTGCTAAACCAGCTAACACACTCCAGCAATCCAGATCGAGCTCTGCCAACGATTCACCATAGTAAAATCCATGGTATCCTAGTTTTTCAGCAGTAATACAGGCATCCTTAATCTTGCTGTAATCAGTGCCCCAAACCTCTAGACAAAATTCCATGAAAACATTGCAACCACCTAATTAATAATTATTTGACGGTCTTTAACTGATTGGAGCTAACAAAATTACGTTGTACCATTTTTTCTTATCAGTCCAAGTCTTTACTATTTGAAAAGTGCCCTCGATCATGCTTTCAATTTGCTCTGCTGTAAATTTATAGGAATTCTCTGTATGGATCGTTTCACCTTCTTTAAAGCTAATAGTCTCTCCTATTGCTGCAATATTCACTTCCTGTTCTACCTTCGAAACCAAGTGCATCTCAACTCTCCTTTCTGATTCATTATAGAAGGCATGATGCTCAAAGTTAGAAGGTTTAAAATCACCACCCAATTCACGGTTAATCCTCGTTAGTATATTCAGATTAAACCGTGCCGTAACACCTTTAGAATCATTGTATGCAGCATTCAAAACACTGCCATCCTTATGCATATCAAGGCCAATCAGAAACATATCTTTGTTCTGCACGCAGTTTCTGATCATCTGTATGAACTTTTTAGTTTCTATAGGATCAAAATTCCCAAGGCTGGACCCTAGGAAAATCACCAACTTCCTAGAAGAAACGTCTTTTTTGATAACAGCCATCCCTTTGTTGTAGTCGGCTACAACACCGGTAATAGACAGATTTTGATATTTCTTCAATAGGGCCTCAGAACTTTCTTTTAATATTTCATATGAAACGTCTATTGGCAAGTACTGTAAAGAATGACGCCTAACGAGCAGCATGTCTAATATTATTCTGGTTTTTCTTGAATTACCGCTTCCAAGCTCAACAAGTATTTCTTCATTACATATATTGGCAATTTCATCTGCAGATGATTTTAGTATCAAAGTCTCGATCCTCGTTATATAGTATTCGGGCAGCCTAGATATTTGTTCGAATAGTTTGGAGCCTTTTTCATCATAGAAATATTGTGGGAGCAGGAACTTGTGTTTGTTGGTAAGACCAGTTTTTACCACATCAGCAAATCTCTTACGACTGTGATCATTAGATGTGAGATAAAATTTCAATCTATCATGTATTATTTTTTTTCTGAAACTTAGATGTGAAGCTACATTCATGTTGTATTTATCCATACAACTTACCTCGCAATTTGCTCAATCATCGTTTATATCAATTGCGCACGGTTTAATCTACGTCTTTATAGTTACACCACTACTTGCTATAAGCAATTTGCCAAGAGTTGTTAGCTTAACTGTTATCTTTCCACGTTCGACCCTGTTTACTTCTACTAATCCTAAATCAGCCAATCCCTTTGACTCTCTAGCACCCTGTACATGGTAGCTAAGCAAAGGCTTACCATAGTTTGATACTCCACTCAATTGCTCCAAACTCCCCACTTCTCCTCCAGCTTTGTCAATAGCACGTAGTATTCCAAGCTTCGCATCAGAAACGATTTCGCTATAGCTTAATTTCAAAACAGGCAGCAACATTGGACACCCTTCCTGATCCATGCCGAATGCTTTAATTCCATTAACGAATGCGGCCGATAGTGCAGCACAACCGATCATCTTATCCCCTGCACTTACGTTCATAAGTATCTGTTCATACTCAGCCACCTCGTTTTTTATTATTTCTGCCACTGTTTCCAAAACTGAACGAATTACATCGCTATCAGATACGACAAGTAAACTTACGGGTATACCTAGTGTGCTTCTGATCCTCCTACTGAACTCTTCCGCCTTTGTTTTCTGCTCCTCGTAACAGATAAGAGCAAGTTTGTGAATAGGAAAATTCCTTATTCCGGCAACTATGCCATCTTGACCCTCTCCAAAGGTTGCTATCTGTATTGTACGCATACTACACCTTATCTATACTAGTAATAATTATTTTACTTTAACAGTTAAAGTCTTATTCTAACCATTAGTAATAAAAAAGGAAAAGGTTGGTTTGTTAGATTTCTATGAACGGGCAGTTCACTATATGCTTTCCATCCATTGCAGGTTCCACAGTTATCTTGTCCCTTGACTTGGTGATGTCTGCCATTGTTTCAAGTATCCTTGCATCGCTAGGATCATTCCAGTTTATGAATGAGATTCTCCACATGGGGCTGTAGTTGGCATCGCCAGGATTTGCACCTCCAATGCCTGCTTGGAAGCCCATAGGTCCTGATCCCATTATTCCATTACCGAACTGGAACAGATCTACCGCTACAGGTGTTATTGCAAGGTTTTCTGTCTTTGGAGCATATACAACACCCATCATCTTTGATGGCATTTCTGGTGTTGCATCTGTTACTATGTAGTAAATCGTCTTTCCATCAGGTCCCCAACCTCTATGCGCAATGAAAGTTACTTTCATGTTCTTTGTATCTATGTTAGTTACCTGTCCACCACCCATGTACTCCATGTCATCAGTTACCGGTCCTTCTCTAATAGCCATCTGTCCACCGGACCACTTTATCATGGGATAGTTCATTACTATGTTTGTCTCTCCAAGTGTTACATCGCCTGCGGTTTGTGCAGCCATTATTTCTTCAATCGATTTTAGCTCTTTTGCTTTGCTTGCATCGCTCCATGTTACATGTATTATCTGCCTCAACGGACTGTAGTCATTTGTCTGCGCAGGCGTGTTGTCAAAGACATCTGGTTGCTGACCCATCGTTCCCTGTCCTGCACCGCCATTGGTGAACATGTACACATTAGACAATGCCGACTTAGGTGACTTGCTCAGCAAAGGTGCTTCAACTACCTTCCATCCAGTCTTCTTCGTTAATAGATCTGTGTGTGTTTTATCTGATGATTCTGTAGCGATGAAGAACAACGCTTCTCCATTATGATAGCCCTTCATCAACGGTATATCAGTTGGTACGTTTGCAAATGATAGTTTCAGTGAACTTCCTAACCATTTATCTCTGAAGTGGCTTGCTTCTACGTTTGTGATGGTTGTCATAGGTCCAAGAATGAAACCTGCAACTAATGCTACTGCCGCTATTCCTGCCAGTATAGGTTTATTCATTACTTGCTATTTTCTGTAACGATTGTTAAAAGCCTAACCTGCAACAGTTAAAGATCAATTAGAACGCATAAAATTGTCCAGCAATTTTGTTCTTAGATCATTACTCTGTAATTATGTTTAACCGTTTAACGTTTAGCTAAAATATAATGCATGTTATTAGTACATATGGAAATGGCAAACAGGTATTCATTGCAGTTGAGTTACAACGTAAAGAGATCACTTGTACGTGGAATTATTGTAGGTGTAGGAAGCATGTTGGCATATTTGCTTGTTGTAGTTATTACAACACCAGCTTTGCCTCCAGCTGCTGCAATAAGTGCTGTCTTTCAGATCAACTCAATCATCATTGCAGGAATGGGTGCTGGTGTTGGATTACAAATATTTCTCTCAACGTGTAGCAAAGGTCTAGGATGCAGGCTCGATGTAAAGCGAAAAACATCTGGAGGTAATAGCGGAGGTGCGGCTATGACTGGTTTCTTTTCATTCTTTTCACTCGTACCCTTGGGTTGCTGTGGCACTTGGCTCTACATACTTTCATTATTGCCAAGCGTGGTTGGTACTGGGCTTTCTGCGGGTTTGATACAATACAGTCAACCATTGGCATATCTAGGTATAGCAATTATCTTTGGATTCAATGGCATAACGATCTACAAGTTGCGAAAAGAAAGAGCACAGATGCGTACTAAGCAATAAACTTGATTTAACGAAAATTATCTTGCTAGGCTTTTGGCCATTACGATTTTTTGCATATTCGTCTCTTGGAAAGGCATGGCATAATCATCTAGCTGTACTGGCTTTGCAACCTCATTAACTATTGCAAACATCCGACCATCATACGTGCATTTCACGGTCGGCATTAGTTTCTTGGCAAACAATCCGTTTGCAATCTTATAGTACTCATGTATCTGCCTATGCTGATAACCAGAATTATCCTTGTTTCTAAACCGCCTTTTGCTCATGAATTTGAACGCTAGTATAGCATATTTTTTTTCATAGAGTCCAAACACATCAAGTATCTTGGCACATCTTTCTATTTGATCAGGTGGAACGTACAAGCTATCAGAAGTGCCTGTTTTAGCTTCTACAGTTAGCAGTATTCTTTCATTGTTATTTACTGCAACTATATCTGGAAAGCCAGTGCTGGAGCCACCAAATCTCCTGGCATACCAAGCGTCCATGGAATTCAAACGTTTCACTAGGGTATATTCAAAATTGTATCCACGCCATCTACTTGTGTTACCCATTGTGATCACCTGTTAAGTTCTGCTTATATGGAACGATATCAAACATAGTGCACCTGTTCCGATTCATTTTACTAGTTACGACGTAGAACTTGATCAAATACTTTTTGGTTATAAAATTATACTATAAAGAATAGATTTCTCATCACATCTAGTTAATCTGGTTCTTCAAAATACTTCTTCATGATCTGCTCCATGCGCATGCGTTTGATTTCGTTGTAAATGCCATGCTTATCCTTCAGATGCTTCAACGCAAAACGCACCTCATCACCACATAGTTTGCATCTGATCTTGCCAAACATTACAATCTAGTAATATGTTTGTGATATTAAGATTAACGTTTACGTTTCTTCTTCTGAACCATGATTACTGCACCTGCAATTACCCATAGGGGAATAGCTATCAAATAATCACGGTTTAGTGCGAACCAGCCACCTGCCATTGCACAGCCGATACCTATACCACCAAGAATCTGATTAGTTCGCCTATTCAACCATATTACCCCTGCATGATGGCATTTAAGTTTCTTAGTTTAGCTAACAACGATATTTGCCAGCATAACATCTGATAACGGAGTGGCACTTTCTACCGTATCCCAGAGAAAGGCCTCAACACTGTAGTTACCACGCGCTTCTGGAATCCATGATTGCGACAGTGAAAGCGTTTCACCTGCAGATATCTTCCCTTCTTCCCATGAAAGAAATTCCGTATATCCGTTGGGATCCTTTACCAGCACAATAAAAGTTGCTGCAATTTTGAATGTCTGTTCATTTGTTACATCAGACTCTACTACCACGCTCTTGCCTACCCCTGCCTTTACTTCCTGCATCTCACCAGGCATGAGTCGTAAAACTACAGTCCCACCACCGTTATCAATCAAATACTTCTTTACAGACGAAATCCTCGCTTTACCCGACTCATCATAGGCAATTGCATAGATA
>CAYJTD010000001.1:18991-31136 GCA_964372525.1 uncultured Nitrosopumilales archaeon
ATACTGACCTTGCCGTTTTCATATTTTGTTGTGTCAATCGTGAAATCGAAAGGTATTCCTTGCTTGGTGCCAACAAGCTCATTCTCGGCGTAGAGCTCAACCTTCTTAGCATTATGTCCAAGCGCAGCTACTTTGATGGTTGCCTCTCCACGTAGTACAGATCCCTCTGTTGGTGAAATTATTGTTACAACTATAGTAGATTCATCTATTGCAACAAAATCCAGCACTTGACAATGATGGCCGTCATCTCCAAGCGATTGTCTTTCTGGACATGCCTTGAGTTGGTGTTGTCCGGGAGACACTGGTATTGTAACTACAAAGGACAATCTTACACTCTTCTGTGCAAGCGCATCGACTCGCACATCATCTATTACCCACACACCATCAATACCGTAGGAAATTTGAACGTTAGACATGTCTGTATTACCCATGTTTGTGAGCACAGTAGTTACTGTAACCTGTTGTCCAGCAATAGGACTCTTTGGTTCTATTTCCAACACGGGAATGAAAAGATCAGTATGATCCGCATTAGCCTGCTCAATAGCTGTATACGATGAGAACATAAGCGACAGTACTGCAAAAACTAGAGGTGCTCTATACAATGTATATTTTGACATTAGTAAATTGCTTATAATTTTATCGATAAATTACTCTACTAGCAATGGCACAAATACCGTGTCACTTGCAATCTCTTTATGTTCCTGTATAATAGTAGCCCTAAATCTTATTCTAGCTTCTTTCTTTGAGCTCTTTTCAACTCTTGCTGTGAACCTGAAGGATCTGTTATCACCTATACTATCCCTGCTTACGTATAGCCGTGCTAGAAGTGAGATTGCCTTATCATCCACTTCTGTAAAAAGCACCTGATCGTTTGTACCAGTTACATACGTGTTAACCTGCACACCATCAAACCTCCCCTCATAATTTATTGTCACAGTTCCGGTTATGTCTGATGCTACAACAGCGTTGTTTTGCTCTATAACGAGTTGAATCTCCTTCATATGACTTTCCTTTCAACAATTTTCATAATTCATTCATGATATAGTATTTGTAGCGCTTCTCCACTTCCTTGTCTTTTCCATCGAGAATCTCTTCAATCATCTTTGTTAGCATGCCGGTAACATAGTTTTTCAATGCGTCATAATTGGGTGTATTAGCAAGCGTGTTTAGCGTAAATTCGTAGTGTTTCATGAACTCAACCACTTTCTTTCTGTACTCCTGCTGATCTGGCTTCTTTATTTTATTTACACGAAAGTAATAGTTTGCATTAGGAACGCCATAATTTTTTGCAAGGTTCTCAAGCAGAATAGTCAGTTCGAAATACAGGTCTGACACATAATTGCTCCAAACACAGCACTAAAATATCTTCCTACGATTATTTTCTTACAAACGGATTCTTATAGTCGCCAATGTCGTAACCATCCTGTCTAAGGTACTTCAATGTTAGTTTGTAAACCACTTCCTCACGATCCACTGCTTCCATCACTCTCTCCCATGTTACACTACCATTTGTTTCGATTTCTGGACCAAGTTTCTTAGTTGCTTCCCTAGCAAGTTTCCTGTATTCTTCAAACGGTCTTTTATCTCTAGGCTTTATGTTACATGCATCCATAGCTATACCTTGCACATGTGATTTAAGTGAGTTTCTATAGCATGAAGCAGCACTTTTGTCACAGTTGTTAGATTAAAAGTAAAGATTTGCTAGTTTTATGTTAGTATAATGTTAAAAACATCTGCACAGAGCTTACAAAGCTGTTAGTGCTAGCATGCATATGTTGTTCAAATTGTATCTGGTAAAACCTATACTGGATGGCAGTAAAACTGAGACCAGAAGGCTATGGAAACGTTGCATGGTAAGGGTTAATGGAGTCTATAATGCAAAAACAGATTTTCACAACAAAAGCACTTTTGCAAGGATTAAGATCACATATGTGAGAAGGGAGAGGCTTGGTAGTATAAGCACTGATGGAGTAAGGAAGGAGGGTTGTAACTCTATAGAGGAATTCAGGAAGATCTGGGTCGATATATATGGTAGATGGGATCCTGATATGGAAGTATTTGTTATAGGTTTTCGTGTAGTCTAATTATTGCTATTGCATATATTCTTAGTTTTATGTTCGTTGTAATGTTCCATGCAAAAATCCTTACCACAGTCATAACAGTGCCAGTTTGCAAGTGTTGAACAAGTGATACAGACAGCTACTGGCTTGTTAAAATCATGGTCATGTCTGGTTCTATTAGGCTTCATTACAATACCTCATAACTAGATCTACCATGCAAAGACATCAAGAGGAATGAACTGTCACGCATGCTGTATTAGACCTCAAAAATCACGCCTATAGGCGCCTTGCATTTCGGGATTGGTTCCGACTTCACGTTATACTTCAGGGATATTATCAAGTTATGTATATTTAAATATTGATCCTTAAAAACCTCCATTATGGTTAGAAACAGTAGGACACTTGCAGAGATTACAGTTGTAGGACAGGATAGAAAGGGCGTAGTTGCCGGTGTAACGAATTTCATTTTTGATCAAGAGGGAAATATAGAAAAAATAAACCAGAATGTGATCAGGAGTCTCTTCGGCATGCAGCTGCAGGCTTCCTTTCAACGTGATCGTCTGAATACGGATGAATTTCGTAAAGGATTACAGAAACTCGGCAAAAAATTATCTATGGAGATCAAGGTTCACTTCGATGAACCCAACAGACTGAAAAACATGGCTGTTCTGGTCAGCAAGGAACCACACTGCTTGGAGGCTATACTGGAAGCACGAAGGATGGGTGAAATAAGAGTAAACATTCCTCTAATAGTAGGAAGTGATAAAACGCTGAAGCATTTAGCACACAAATACAGGATTCCATTCTTTACGGTAAACCATGCAGATCAGGCCAAAGCAGAAAACCGCATACTTGCATTACTTGAACGTTTTGATATCGATTTTGTAGCACTTGCAAGGTATATGCGGATACTTTCGCCAAACTTTGTGTGGCGCTATCCAAATAGAATAATCAATATACACCCTTCACTGCTGCCTGCATTTCCAGGTGCATATGCGTATGTGCAAGCATATGAAAGAGGATCACAGATAGTAGGATGCACTGCGCACTTTGTTACGGAGAACTTGGATCAGGGACCTATAATATGGCAGGAATCATTCAAGGTCAGGCCCAACGAAGGTCTTGATTGCATAAAGAAGAGGGGGAGGCAACAGGAAGCTTACACGTTACTTCATGCGATAAAACTCTACTTGGAGAACAGAG
The DNA here is from genome assembly GCA_964372525.1 of uncultured Nitrosopumilales archaeon. Classification (GTDB taxonomy): domain Archaea; phylum Thermoproteota; class Nitrososphaeria; order Nitrososphaerales; family UBA213; genus CAYJTD01. Next base: position 22,255 of record CAYJTD010000001.1, read on the forward strand.
TTGAGGTATACTGGGGCAAAGTGCATTTCAAGAAGCTACCAAAGACGAAATTGAGGGCTAAAATTGAATAATTATAAGAGCCATTGTGATGGTTTAGCATATGGTAGATGTTTCAAAGGAAAGCGATCCTGAGATCAGAAAGCAGATAGCCAGAGGCAACAAGCGTGCAATACTGCCTATCGGTTCCATGGAACAACATGGTGCACATATGCCGGTTGCTACCGATACCATAGTTGCAGAGGAAATTGCCAAAAGGGTTTCCAAACGTGTTGACGCATTAGTCCTGCCGCCAGTATTTTACGGTATTTCACATGAACACAAACCACTCTTCAACATTAGCATAAGGAATGAAACATTTACAGCACTGATCAGCGACATATGCGTCTCACTTGCAGACAATGGATTCAACAAAATAATCCTACTGAACGCTCACTATGGGAATGATATGGCTCTTTCATCCATTGCTCAAATAATACACGATAAAGTGCCAAAAGGCACACTGATTTACAGTTTATCGTACTGGATGGTTCTGGATGATGAAATAGGTCATGCGGACGCAACTGAAACTTCGCTCATGCTTGCCATACGGCCAGAACTGGTTAATATGAAAAGAGCAAGGACAGGAAAGATCAAACTAGGCAAGATAAAAAGTAAGAAAAGCGTAGTTTTGTCTAGATTAACTGTTATACCATCATCGTTTCCCAGGCTTGCAAGCAATGGTGTCTGGGGTGACCCTAGGAAAGCTAACAGCAGAAAGGGCAGGATCATGCTGGATCAGGTGAGCAGAAAGCTGGCTGATACAATAAAAGACATTGAAAAAGTGCATGAAACAGTATTTAAGGGCAGAAAATGAGGTCAATCTTGTGTTGCCTGTAATTGCACAAAAATCAACTGCGTTATTTTAATATAGACCTCAACTCTTGGGTACTAGTGATATAAATTGTCGCAGGATATGGCAGTTAAGGTATTGGACGAAAGCGTTGGAATGGTGATTCTCATAAAGCTGAAGGGAGGAAAGATGATTAGAGGTACATTAAGGGGCTATGATCAGCACATGAACCTTCTTCTGGAAGAATCGCAGGAACTACTGGAAGAGAACAAGACTACCGATCTAGGAACCATCGTAGTACGAGGAGATAACGTAGTCATAATTTCACCACCACCTCCAAAGTGATAGCCTATGGTTAAAGGCACTACCTCGATGGGTAACTTCACGAGAGGGAAGGTGCACATAAAGTGCAGACGATGTGGAAGCGTCTCCTATCATCTCAGAAGGAAGCATTGTTCCAAATGCGGTTATCCCAATCCTCGGATTAGAAAGTACGCCTTCATAAGGAGCAAGTGAGCCAAGCTATGGAACCAATAATTCTTGTCGCTGGTTCTGCTGTAGGGGCATTCACAGCATTGGTAGCAAGCAAAGTTTCTAAAGGTAGTACCAATTCCTTCGTGAATAATTATAATACACATTCTGCAGACTTGCAACGCAGAATAGTAACCGAGGCAATGAATAGGGTTTACGACTATGAGCGTCAGGGAAGGATAACTGTAAATGAGAGGGAAAGGCTTCTCGCTAAATACAGGCAGGAGCTAAACGCATTTGATAATAATAATAGAACTCATGGTGTTACACTCTATAATCTTAAGGAACTTAATACTTTCAAGGAGCATCTTGTTACAGTTGTAGATCAAAGAATGGCATTGATAAATTCTAAACTGGATGATATTACGAGCAGGATAGGTAGCAATACTCCTTTAGTTCGTAACAGGCCTGCAGCCCCTATGGAAAGAAAGGAAGAGAAGCCTACTGCAAAATCGGTAGAGCAGATTGAAAGCATGGAGAGTGCGGAAAGTACCGAAAGCGATGCCAGCCTAGACGAGATAAAGAAGCAGATAATGCAAACGTTATCTAGGTTGGAGCAAGCTGAGGTTGAATAATTGGGTTCTAGCGATGTTTTGCAAAGCATGGCACTAAAAGCACTTGAAAATGTTAAAGATGCCTCTATCATAGGTTTTGGTTCTGGAAGCACGGTTGCAATTTTTGTTAAAGCACTTGCCAAGCATGTTAAAGAGAATAAATTGGGAGTTCAAGTAATACCCACATCACTGCAGATCAAAGTTGAAGCTGAAACTTTGGGCTTCAAGTTAGTAGACGATACATTCATTCCATCAATAGACATTGTATTTGACGGTGCAGATCAGATAGATGCGAAGTTTAACATGATCAAGGGAGGTGGAGGAGCCCTACTAAGGGAAAAGGTGCTGATACACGCTTCCAAACAAACAGTAATTTTGGCAGATGAAAGCAAATATGTGAACGTGCTTAACAGAGCCGTACCAGTAGAAGTTCATCCCTATGCTAGAACTTATGTTTATGAAAGATTGAAGAAATGGGGCGCAACACCGAAGATAAGAAGCAACGAAAAGGGTTATCCGTTTGTTACAGAAAACGGCAATCTTATACTTGATACTGACTTTGGAAAGATAGATGATGTGGTAAGCATGGAGCGTGAAGTGAAGAACATTGCGGGTGTTATGGAAGTGGGTCTATTCACTAAACGTGCAACAAAGTATTACAAAGCAAACAAAAACGGTAGTGTGGAGGTTCTAACTCCAAGGTGATGATTTGTGGCTAAGAAAATTGTCAAGAAGCCAAAGATAAAGGAGAAGGAAGAGAAAAAGGAAAAACCAAAACTAAAACCAGAAAAAAAGGCAAAGGGTAAGAAGAAGGAAAAGATGGTAAAAAAGGAAATAGTTGTTGAACAACCAGCTAAGAAAGTTGATATTGATACTGAGATGTACCACAACCTATTCAAATTTTTAGATGATCAAGTCAGCGTTGAATGCTTCATAGGTCTGCATGATCAGTGCTTTGGTCAGGCAGTTTGCGAATGTGAGTGCCATGCTAACAAGTAATAAATTACAGTTTTAGCATAACGATCACAATGGAATCGCAGAGCGATACCAAAAAATGTTCAAAATGTGGTGGAGAGATGGAGCTATTCCCAACAGGCAGGAATATGATTTACAAGTGCAATAAATGTGGAAATGAAGAACATATGGCAACACTATGATTTTGATTTTATCTGTCTGGCAACAAATTTTCCATAACCAGGTTTGCCTATCACTTGTCCGTCTTCCATTACTATCTCCCCTCTTACGATAGTAGTGACAGGCCATCCTTTCAATGTCATTCCATCATAGATTGTGTAGTCTGAGTAGGACTGCAATAATTCCGGTGTTACCTTCTGTTCTTTTTCAAGATCTATCAAAACAATATCTGCATCTGAATCTATCGCTATAGTTCCTTTCCTTGGAAACATGCCAAATATTTCAGCTGCATTAAGACTTGTTAATGCTGCTACTTTTTCTATTCTTATTCTACCCTTGTTCACTCCCTCACTCAACAATACAGGAAGCATGGTTGCTATACCTGGGAAACCAGAAAGTGCTGACCATATATCGCCATCACCCATTTTCATGTCCAATCTATTTGCAACATGATCCGTGCCAATGCAGTTGATGGTCCCATCTCTTATTGACTCCCACATCTTCTGGACATCTTCCTTCTTCCTTATCGGAGGCACAACCTTTCCTGTAATATTGCGGAAATCAGTAGAGTGCGTAAGATAATGCGGACATGTTTCTACGAATATTTCAGTTCCATTACGCTTTTCATTTTTTATCGCGTCTATTGCAGCTGCTGAACCTATATGTGGCAAGTATAGTTTACATCTGTTTTCTCTTGACCATGCAGAAACCTTTGTTATCGTATCATGTTCTGATCTACTTGGCCTACATTCAGACCATGTATCCAACCCATCTTTTTGTTCATTCTTTGCTTTCTGCATTTCTGCACTACAAACATCAGGATCCTCTGCATGTGTTAGCACAAGTGCCTTACGAGAAGCAACAGTTTTGATCGTGGATTTTACAAGGGAATCATCGGTATTTACATTACCAGTGATTAGTTCATTTGTATAAGGATCCATATCCATGTAAATTGTTCCTACTTCGCCCTTCAGGTTCATGTAGAGCTTGAATGAAGTTATACCTGCATTGATACAATACTCAATTTCGTTAACATGTTCTGGCCTTAAGATTGATGCATGATACGTATAATCGATTATATGCGATCTTTCACTTGCATCCAAATGCACTTTTAGTTTCTCTTTATATGATCCATATAATCGGAACATCCGCATCATCGTTGTTACACCACCTATAGCTGCTGAACATGATTCGGTTACTGCTGCTTTGTCTATAGACGTGTAAACACCATAGTGCACATGTGGATCTATTACGCCAGGGAGCACGTACAGACCTTCAGCATCTATTCTTTTAGATGCCTGTACTTCATCTGGTGAAAACTCCGCTATCCTGCCATCCTTTATTGCAATATTTGTATTAACGATACCAACATTTGGCACTACCATATTGGCGTTTACTATAGCAATATCGAATGTCATTCAACATACAGGAAAGCCAACTTGATATAAAGTTGTCCAACCGCGTTTATTTTTTCGATTATTGATCTTTATTTCTCGTCAATGTAGACCTTATTCATCTTGGCATCCTGCAGCGGGGCATCGTTTCCATCTCTCTTGAGATTTACAATTTTATCTGCAACGTCCATTCCTTCCACAACCTTACCAAATACTGTATACTGCTTGTCAAGGAACTTGGAATCTTTAACTACTATGAAGAACTGCGAACCAGCACTATCAGGGTCCTGCGCACGTGCCATTGAAACTATTCCCCTCTCATGACTTCTTGAATTGAACTCTGCCTTTATGGTATAACCGGGACCACCAGTGCCCCACGCCCTCCTATTATTACTCTTGGTGTTTGGATCGCCACCCTGAATCATAAAACCGGGTATTACCCTGTGAAATAGCATTCCATCGTAAAATGATGATTTCGCTAACTTTACAAAATTTTCTACTGTTTTCGGTGCATCTTCTGGGAAGAATTCGATTACGATTTTACCAAAATTTGTGTCTATAACTCCCTTCATTTGAGTGATTCATAATATCGTTCTTAATAGTCTTTATGGAGATGTTAACTACAACATATTAACAGGAGCAACAAGCAGAACCTTTCATTGGTTTCACACCACATCTTGCTCTTGTTTTATGTTTACGCATGTTACTGACGTATTTGCCGCATGCAATACAAACCGGCATGAATTTACGTCTTTACAATAGAATAAAAAGGTTATGTGCCACGAATGTATGAACTTTGGCGCATGTTGATGAAAGACAATCTCACCGATTCTAAATTATAAGTATTGACAAAAATAGACATGTTTATTCAAGAAATGAAACTAGTTCTTATATCAATGACCAAACAACAGCAACAAACTATGACACAGGAAAGCAAGTACCATTGTTGGCATATCTGGAAGGTTTACGATTGGTGTTTTTGCTGTGAACACTGTAGAACCTGTTGTAAAAAGTCGTGTGACTGTGTAGCATGTACACATAATATACCAGATAAAGAAGTTTAAGTTAAGTTCGATATTAATTTGTGCACTATAGATTCATTTATCACTACAAGTTCATATCATCTCATCTCATCAGTACTCATTTACTTATGTTCTGCATTCTAATCCTTCTTTACTAGTTTGAGAGCACGCGAATTAATGCAGTACCTCTTGTTTGTAGGCGCTGGACCGTCGTCGAAGACATGACCTAGATGGGCATCACATTTATCACATAATACCTCTATCCTTGTCATTCCATAACTGCTATCGGTCTCATGCTTTACATTCTCTTGTTCAAACGGTTCCCAGAAACTGGGCCAGCCTGTGCCTGAATTGTACTTTGTCTCTGAACTGAACAATTCATTGCCACAACACACGCACTTGTAAACGCCTTCATCTTTACAGTCGCAATATTCTCCAGTGAAAGGCCTTTCGGTGCCCTTATTTCTGCAAACATCGTACTGCTCTGGTGTAAGTTGTTCTTTCCACTCTCCGTCTGTTTTGTGTATAAATTCCTTCTTTGTCATGATAAAATAAGTAAGAAAAACCGTTATTAGAATATAACCATTTTATTTGTAGACGCTTCTTCGTACATAATGTTATCACGCAAGATTTAGATTACCATATTCTTCTGCAGGATTTTATGACAGATAATAGACAAACATACATAATTGCAATTCCAATTGCAGTAGCAATATTTGCAGGTCTAGCAGTGATAGCGATAACAAATAACTCTGGTGACGGCAGTATTGAAAAAAGTGCAATTGATAACCTAGAAGCATATGCTCAGTATAGCCCAATAGTAGGGATACGACAGAACGCAATCACGGTATCAGGCTCTGCTTCTACTAGTGCAGCTCCAGACCAGTTAGTTGTAAGCTTTGGAGTGGATACACAAGCGCTAACAGCTTCTGACGCTACACAGCAAAATGCACAGAAGATGAGCGCTGTTGTTAGTGCTGTGCAAGAACTAGGAATAAAGAAGGACGAGATCAGCACATCAAACTTCTCCATATTTCCAGTATATGATAAAGAGGGTAGATCAATTACTGGATACAGAACATCTAACACTGTCACTGTGACTACGGATAAGTTGCAATTGGCGAGCAAGATAATAGATACTGCAGTAGATGCAGGAGCAAACAGGGTGAACAACATATTCTTCACACTGTCTGACGACATTAGGAAGAAGTTGAGTGATCAACTCATCGAAGAGGCTGTAAAAGATGCTAAGATGAAAGCAGAACTTGCACTAAAGCCATTGGACATGCAGATAATAGGAGTCAAGAGTATTTCGTTGGAACATTTTGGCATACCACAACCAGTTCCATTCGAGATGTTTGCAAAAGAAGCAGCAATGGCACCACCAACACCGATTTTCGAATCCGAGCAGCAAGTGAGTATGAGCGTTACTGTGGTATTCCTGATCTAACGGGAACTATCACAACCTCCTTTTCTTTTTACTCAAATCCATATAATACCATTATAATCTATAATCAAACTTAGCATCAATAAACCATCACATGCTGGAAACATGTCCTTTGCTGTAAAATATACTGTCACTTGAATTAGCCTATATATGCACTAACGCTAATTTGCATGCACATAAATGGGAATTGTGTAGTCAATCTACTGAAAATTCAATGGTAAATCCTCTAAATGTTATGCTTTGGACATACAGACGTCAAGAAAAGGATGTAAGGCACCTTTACAACACTTTCAGAGATTTTATGAAGTTAGCAACAGGAGGGGAGATGCTAAATTTTGGGTATTGGAATAATGGATGTAAAGATCCTTTACAAGCTCAAATGGAATTATGTCAAATGATGGCAGACTTCATTGATCTAAAATCAAATCAAACTGTGCTAGACGTAGGCAGTGGTGAGAACAGTCCGGCTACATTATGGCACAATCTGCTGAATCCTATTGAAATTATTTGTGTAGACATATGCAAGAATAATCATCATCATTTAAATTCTAATGGAAAGCTGAATCTATTGGAATCCTCTGCTCTTGCCTTACCATTGAAGGATGATTGCGTTGATAGAATAATCGCCTTGGAGTGTGCACAGCATTTCAGGCCGCTAAGGAACTTCCTTACCAGTGCTTTCAGGATCATAAAAAAAGGTGGTACACTAGGTCTTGCCGTTCCTGGAATAAAGAAGGATCGACTTGGCTGGCGTGATAAAAAAGAGCTTGGTTTGTTAAATACCACTTGGCCCTCAGAGCGGCACAACCTTTTATCATTACAAGGTTTGTTGGAATCAACAGGCTTTCACAACATAGAAGTCAAATTTATTGGTAAGAATGTCTATGTACCTTTGGCTGACTATTATTCATCACATAGAGAAGATATTAGAAACTCGGTAATTCCGCGGTATTCTCCTTTCGTAGAATATGTGATCTTTAAATCAATTTTAGCTATGAAAAAAGTTGCGCATAATGGTATTATAGATTACGCATTAATTAAAGCAGATGCTTGAAATGTTAGATGACCATACGAATACATTAATTTGGCATTATTGTTATGATTCTGATTGTCCGTAAATTACGGACAGTGAAGATTACAATATATTATCATGAAGTGATAATATATTATATACACACTTATTCAAACGGTAGATAGCAACTACCACCGCCTTTCTTTGCATAGTATTGCTGGTGGTATTCTTCCGCTCTGTAGAATATTGTCGCTGGCACCGTTTCTGTAACAACTTTGTTTCTGAACCTTCCTGATTTATCAAGTTCCTCTTTAGACTTTTTCGCAACCTTTTCCTGTTCTGGAGTATGGTAAGCGATCATTGAGCGATACTGCGATCCTATATCAGGGCCTTGTCTATCCTTTGTAGTGGGATCGTGTATAGACCAAAATACCTCAAGCAGCTCTTCATACGATACCTGTTTGGGATCATACTGTACTTGTACTGCTTCTGCATGTCCAGTTCTGTTGCTGCAAACGTCAGCATATGTTGGATCTTCCAAAGTACCACCAGTATATCCTACCATCGTTGATTTAACACCTCTTACTTGCCGAAATGCTTCTTCAACTCCCCAGAAGCAGCCAGCTGCAAAGGTAGCAACCTCCAGATTATTCTCGCTCATAGTATACTATCAATTGATCTTCACGTCTCTAATACTTTTCTCAAAATAAGTTGTCATAATTTACTTTACTTTCAAACGTTAACTATTGAATACAAAGTTATAAATGCGTAATAGATTACTTCAGTTTGCGCCCTGCCACAAATGTTGGGGTCGTAATCATGGTGGGACCAATTCAATAGGTAACCCCTGTGAAGATAAGCCTAGCACGGCAGGGCGACAGTATAACCGCTAAGGGCTCCAGAAGCTAGATTACATGGGTCATCTGACGAAAGGATGATGTGTAGTCTGGAGCTGCAGG
>CAYJTD010000002.1:0-17759 GCA_964372525.1 uncultured Nitrosopumilales archaeon
CCTTTGAAAGGCCCTCTGGCATCGTTATGCTGCACTCTATGACCAACAAAGACCTTTATCCGACCGTTATCCATCTTGACTGGCACAGATACTGTGAGTATACGTTTAGGAGTTCTTAGAAATTCGTGCATACCAGAATCTAACTTTAACAGTTTTGCAGCGTCATCTAGCTGCTTCAACGCATTCTCATAAGGATTGATCGCTGACATTTATGCTACAGCAAATTAAATCTCATTTAAATCCTTTGCTATTATCAGCAGAACTGAAAGTACAATTTTGGTAAATAATGGAAAGTAATGGAAGTAAACTTGTTTAACTTACAATTGCGCAGACAAGTGGTTAGTTCTATAATGCTTAGCACAAAGATTGGGTGTTTATTCAGTTGTTCCTGTTACTAGGAAGAAGTTGAATGTTGATCCCTGTTCTGTCTTTATCTTCATCTGGAGGTTTCTGCCTAGGTTGATATCATCAGGTAAGCTCGCAGATAATTTTACTGCAATCCTTGCATCTTCACCTGCTGCTATGCTGGGTGTAGCCTTCGATGATGCATCACCGCTTAACTTTGTATATACTTCGAATAGACCATCAGCTGGAGCATCAGTTGCACCTGCGGCGTCAGAGTCCCATGTATGATCTATGCCTACTATTGTTACCTTGTTGATTAGTAGTTCTGCAACTCCAGTATTTCTTACCTTGAAGACTATGAACTCACCATTTGCACCTGCGGTTTTAGCCAGCTTGTTGTCGGATCCAGTTTTTCCGTTATCTAGGGCTGGTCCTGCACCTGTAACACCTGTTAGGTCTGCTACGTCTCTAGCATCGTATCCTATCAGTTGTATTGACTCTGCATTTGGCAATGCTGTACCCGCTGTGCTTCCGAACATTCCGCTTGCCCATACGAATACTATGATACCTCCAACTACTGCAATTGCTACTAGTAAGAGTGTGGCTATGATTGGTTCTACTGCCTTCCTTTTCTGTATCTTTCGCTGGGCTATGTTCATCTAACAATAGAGGTCGCTAATTGTATTTATTGATCCGCGGAAGATACTTTCTTAATAGAATTTTATTGGTTGAGTGAATGTGAGTCACACTAACACAATCAACCTATGTCAAAATAAATGGCAGCTAGTTCCTACTTTGCAAATACAGGAGCAAGCAGTACATTTTGCACCATATGTTATGCCAACTATACATGCTTGAATGTAGACAAGCAAAATACTGCGTGCCATGATGGACGCTACTTGTAAGCAGCTACTATTACAGCACCACCCATCATCCTTGCTTCAAATTCAACTCTGCTAAATTTCTCCTGCAACATTTTTTTCAGTTCAGCATTTGTTGGTAACCTCTTGTAAGTACCGTATATTGCTCTGAACTTTAATCCCATGCTACCTGCAGCAAAGAATGCTAGTAAACCCATGATATATTTCAGGTAAAATGATACACCTGCTCTGTTGAAGGCATTATCCGGTTTGCCAATATCAACTATGATTAATCTGCCGTTATCTTTCAAAACTCTATGAAATTCTGTGATAGCAGTTCGCATGCTTATCGCGTCTCTGAATGAATAACCACACATAGCAGTATCAAATGTATTGTTCTTAAAGGGAAGATATTCGAAGACGCCTGATATCAAAAAATTTTTCCGATGAAATTCGGTTTTAGCCTTCGCCAGCATTTCTGGTATGGGATCAAGCATTGCTACTTGCAAATCACTACATTGACGCAATGCTTCCTTCGACATATTTCCATATCCAGAACCTGCATCAAGTACCAAATTGCCTGCCTCGATTCTATCATGAATGCCATGTTCTCTATACTCCGCATCTTTGCCTAAAGATATTGCCCGATTGACCTGATCGTATACAGGTATTATGGTTCTAAGAACATCTATGATCTCATGCCAGTGGCTGCCTAATCCCAAGTCTATTTTACTTTGATCATTGATTATAACAAGTTTATCATGATCAACTAGCATTCGTGAGGTTTGGTTTAAAAGGTCGTCAAAGGAGCAAGTAAAGTGTAATGCCTAAATACAGATGCCCTAGTTGCAAAGGAACTATCAATGCAGAGAAGATCTATGATGGACGAGTGTTGTTTTCTTGCAACAACTGTTCTATACATTCACTTGTTCCGTTTAATTCAGATATCGATGGCACGTATATGGAATTTCTAGAACAGTATGATAATGACATGGAGAATATTGTGCGTGGAAGTTTAGAAGAACTTCTTGAAAAAGAAAAGATTCTACGGTCAAAGGAAGAGATAGAATCAATGTTGGCAAATGATGGCAACGATAATGATATTTTGCTTAGAAACGTATTACTTTCTAGGCGTGATGATGTTGTTGATTACAGAGTCATAGATGAACCTGCGCCAGAAACTGGTTGCTCTGCACATGAATTAGTAGACGATGTGCGTGCAGAGACACTTGATAGGAAAGGAATCAACCGTTTATTCAAATTTCAGGAAGAAGCAGTGAAGAAAATACTTACTGGCAAAGATCTGGTAATAGTTGCCCCAACAGCATCTGGCAAGACAGAAGCTTTCAGTGTGCCAATACTGCACAATATTGCAAGGGAAATACCACGCTTTGGTTCAATGCGAGCGGGAGAAGGTAGCGTAAAAGCAGTTTTTGTCTACCCTACTAAAGCACTTGCAAGGGATCAGCTTCCAAAGGTAAAGGAACTTGCTGAACCTCTTGGCATAAGAATCGCTGCCTTTGATGGTGATACACCATCAAGAGATCGTGATCTAATACTATCAAATCTTCCAGACATAATAGTTACAAATTTTGATGTCTTGCATTATCATTTGATGCATAGAACAAAGTTTGCCAGATCGTTGAGAACAGTAAGGTATTTGGTTGTTGACGAGGCACATGTGTACACTGGTGTTTTTGGTTCCAATGTTCATTACATAATCAAACGTTTGAGACGCTTCTGCACAGATTTACAGGTAATAGCTGCGTCTGCCACGTTACCTAATGCAAAAGAATTTTGTGAAAAGTTATTCGATTGCAATATGGATGTTGTCATCGGTAGGGGGAGAAGGAGTAAGATCCATTTTTCAATCCTATTTCCATCACTGAGATCACAACGTGCACTCATGCTAGAACTTGTGAAGGGATTGACATCAAGTTCACATAAGGTAATCTCGTTTGCAAATTCACATATCAATGCAGAACTGCTTGCGTTCTATGCGTCGAAGCAGGGTGTGAACATAAAGGTGCACAGAGCAGGATTGATGCCCAACGTTAGGAAGAGTATAGAAGATGCTTTCAAACAAGGAAACCTGATGGCGCTTTCGTCAACCCCAACACTGGAACTGGGAATTGATATAGGAGCTGTAGATGGTGTAGTTTCCAGCATAGTTCCAGTGAACAGGTTAATGCAGCGACTGGGGAGGGCTGCAAGGCGGGGCCAACATGGATATGCATTTCTTGCCTTGGGTAATGACCCAATCAGTCAGTACTACAAGAATCATCCCGATGATTATCTAAGTGATTTCGAACATGCCTATACAGATCCAAGTAATCCCTTCGTGGAAGAATATCAGGTATTGGCAATGACTTGTGACAAACCATTAAGCATGGAAGAGGCTAATCAGCATGAGGAAGCTGTAAAGAAACTAAATGAGAAAAATCTGATACATTTAGCTAACAATAGATACGTTGCAAATTACAAAGAAGCAACGAAATTTTTGCACGAACTCAGTATAAGGGGAATAGGTAAGAGTGTAGACATAGTTTTGAATGGGAAGAAGGTTGGGGAACGCAACTTACCAATTGCATTAGAGGAATTGCATGATGGTGCAGTCTACTTTCTTGCTGGCAGAAGATACATGGTCAAGAAATTAACGCTTGAGAAACATAAATCGGAGATCATGAATATACCGCAAGATTATCCGTATTACACGAAAGCACTTACAGATGAATGGCCTGACATAGACGAGGTTTATGATACTAAACGCGTCTTGGGCGTGCAAGTTGCTTACTGCGGATTGCATATAAACAAAAAGGTAACTGGATATGTGAACATAGAGATAGGATCAGATGTTGCAAAAGGAAAGAAGGTCTTGCTGGAAGAGCCGTTTGAGTATGATTTTATTACGAAAGGGTTAGTATTCAGAGCTCCAAGGCCAATGGATTTGATAGGTTCAGCAAAAGATCCATTGTATGTGGAAATGAGTAGCTATCATGCGACTGAACATGTTGTAATTGAAGGCAGTAGCATGATAACTGGTGGTGCATCACAAGATCTTGGTGGTATATCACTTGGTTCTTCTGGTCTGATCTTTGTTTATGATTCAAGTGTTGGAGGTAATGGAGCAGGTAAAACATTGTTTGACAGACTTGAAAAAGCATTTGTTAGAGGTAAGAGTATCTTGAGTGAATGCCCATGCAAGAGTGAAAGTGGATGTCCTAGATGCACATATTCATACAGATGTGGGAACAACAATGAGTATTTGCACAAATACGCAGCACTAGAGGTTTACAACAGGATACTACAGAAAGAACATACGGATATAGGAGAGCCACAAGAAGGAGAAAGATCGTTGGTATAACGGTCGTTAATCTTTTACTTTAAATATAATTCTAGCATACATAATCTTGTAATGCAGAACAAGTACGCATTTCCAAGTTTTACCTTTGCAATATTGTCAATGTTACTACTGACAACAAATCTTTCAATAAATAATGCTGATGCACAGCAGGTAACGCTTTCTGTATCTGCAAAAGATACCGGAGGGGAATTTTTTGGACCTCAGATTGTGCAGGTAATAGTTGAGGGTCCTAACATAAGAAATGCTGATACAAGTACTGCGTCGCTGGTAGTTAATGGTCAAGATGTGCCTTTGGTGCATCTGGCCGACAGCAGATGGTATGCATTCTTTGCTGATGCAAACACGTTCACAACGCTTGCTGGCGCGGCAGGCTTTCCAGGGAGTAGCAATGGAGCTTTCTGGGTTGTTGGCCCGAGTAATAGAAACTTACTATTTCCATCACTGTCAAGCGCGTTCGCTAATGATGTTGTGACAAATAATTCATTAAATCCCAATCTAGATTTGAATGGTGATTGCCCTGCAACAGTAAACGATCAGAACCCATGTGTTGAATGGCCATACATAAGGCTCATGAGTTTCACCGAAAACGATCAGGTTTCCATACGTCACAGTGGTCAGTCAGTTACGCTAAACTATGTTAGACCATCAACAAATGATATCATACTATCACTGGATAGAACCACGTATCCTATTGATGCTGAAATTATATTTGGTCTATCGGACTACATGTGGAACATAAATCCAGTTGAAGAGGATCGTGTTCACTTTGCATTCAGCAATGGTAATACGCAAGTTTTCTATCAACCGTCAACAGCATTGCCACCAGCAAGCATAAGTGGTGTATTGCAAAACTTGAGATTTGTTACTAAGCAGATACTCTCCATAGAAGGGGAAGGTGCCATACGGTTTGCAAATACAATAAGTGGAATGCCTGAAACTGTTATGATTGAAACGTTTCCAAATTCTGGTATGTTCGAAAACTTTGACAGTCGTGCAGATATGTTTGCGCAGGAAAGAAATGCCCAATTCAGATTTGATTATTTCGATAAATCAATCTCAGCTGGTGCGCAAAGAAGCGACGCCAGTGTGAGTGTAAGTAAAAATCCGCCCAAAACTGGATCAAATATTCCAGAAGTGAAGGAAGAGCATGTAAAAATTGAACCATATGCTATAAGTGAACTAAAGCTTGTAAACCTGCTAGATAGACCGATAAGCAGTGTTAGTGTTGAGCAGCCGGTTCTAATTCAGACAACTGTTAGTAATAATTTGGATGAAGAACAACCATTTGTTTACATAGTGCAGGTGAAGGATGAGAACGAATTTACTGTAATGTTGACATGGATCAAAGGTAATATGTTTGCAAAGAATTCTTTCAGCACAAGCATTTCCTGGACGCCAGAGAGTGAAGGCGATTACAACATTGAAGTTTTTGTATGGAAGAGTATTGATGAGCCAGGCATGTCGCCTCTTACAAAGAGTTTAGAAGTTTCTGTATCCTAATTGAGTTTACAACAACTTCAGATCCTTCGTAACCTTGTCTATTAATTCAGTTGGAGCTGGACCTATTGCAATACATGTTGTTGTTCCAGGCTGTAACTGTGTTAAACCGCTATCGTTTACCTGTACTACTGGCAGATCCAAATCCTCTGCATGCTGTTTTACTTTCATTAGTTCATCCAAGCTCTTTACCTTGACAGCTATCTTTGCCTGCCCTGTATCACGCCATTCATCATACCATCTTCTTTTCTCAGACTTCACCTTTTCAACACCCAATACAGATGCATGGGATGCTTGTACAGCTGTCTTCCCACTACCCATCTTCAGATCTCTTCTGATCACTATTACTTGTTTGAACTCCAACACCATACATTAAATATCATATGTAGAAATACCTACCTTGATGCGTTCTTACGATGTAATAGTAGCTGGTGGAAGTATTTCTGGTCTGCTTGCAGCGAGAGAAGCCTCTATCAGAGGATTGTCTGTACTTGTCATAGAGGAAGATACAGAGATAGGCACGCCAGAACACTGTGGTGGTTTAGTAAGCATAAACGGGTTGAAGAATTTAGGCATAATTCCCAAGAGCAATGTTTTACATCGCACCATAAAGGAAGCGGAGATATTCTCGCCTTCAGGTTCGAGTTTTACGGTAAATGCGGAGAAACAGGGTGTTATAGCCATAGATAGAAGAGCTTTTGACAAACAGGTTGCGCATCAGGCAACCAAGAATGGAGCAGATATCTGGGTAAAGTGTTCTGCCAAGTCATTCAAGGAAGATGGTGATCATGTAAATGTGGAAACCACTAATGGTAACGTTCAATGCAAGATAATCGTAGACGCTAGGGGTTGTGCATCTATAATTGAAAAGAATAGAAACGGTGTTTTGCTTTCTGCGCAATATGAAGTATATGCAGATTGGCTAAGCGAAAACGTTGAAGTTTACTTCGATCAGAAAAACTATCCTTCATTCTTCGCATGGACAATACCAACCGGTGATAATACTGCAAAGGTAGGTGTTGCTGGCAAAGCTATCAATGCTTCTAAGGCATTACAGTCGTTTCTTGATGGTAAGGGAGAACATGACGTAATAAGAAAGGTGTTTGCGCCTATCTGGGTGCTAGGTCCTTTAGATCATTTTGTGTCAAATCGTGTAGTAAGCATAGGAGATGCGGCTGGTCAGACGAAACCAACTACTGCAGGTGGCATATACACATGCGGTATGGCTGGCATATTTGCCGGAAGAGCAATCGCAAACGCACTTGTAAATAATGATTTGCAGTTGTTACAGGAATATGAAATGGAGTGGCGTAGAATTTTCAAACATGAATTTGATAGGATGTTACTAGCTAGGAGAGTATTCGAGCACCTAGATAACAAAGCCATAGATGAGATGTTCGAACTAATAACGCCCGAGACTGTTGATCATGTCTCAGAAAGCGGTGATTTTGATTTTCATTCCCAGGCTTTATCAAAATTGCTTAGTGTGGAAGGTGCGATAAAGGTTGCAAAAACAGTTTTGGGGAGTGAGGTTCGCAAGCTCTTTTCATAAGGTATAAATTATATTCATATTCATTTCAACACAATGTCACAAAAACCCTTGCAATTACCCGTTTGCACTTCCTGCAAGAGAACAATAATGGCTAATGACGAGTGTGTCAAATTCAATTGCCCCAAATGCGGAGAAGTTCTTATATGGCGTTGCGAGAGCTGCAGAGAGTTTGCTAGGATATACAAATGCTCAAAATGCGGGTTTGAAGGGCCATAGGTGATTAAATGACAAAACTTGTTGCAAGAATAAAGGTACTACCTACTGATACAGACATAAACCTAGATAACATTATTGAAAAGCTGAAATCATCACTTCCAGACGGCATGCAGGTTAGGAATTCTGCAAAAGAGCCTATAGCCTTTGGATTGAATGCGTTGATTATAGATTTTTTACTTGAAGATAAAGAAGGACAGATGGATGAGCTTGAAAATGCGGTAAAGGATACTGAAGGTGTAAGTGAGATCGAGATCATGAACTTAAGCAGACAGGCTGGAGGATAGGAAGGAGGGGCCATTGGTGAAACCAAAGGCTGAACCGGTACAAATGCGAGTTACTGAAGCGAAGCAGAGAGATGTTGGTAAGAAAAGAGCCCGTATAACTCATGAAATTATGAATCCGCTAGGTATTGCACCGGGTGATGTTATAGAACTTTTTGGTAAGAGTCGAACGGTTGTTACTGCATGGCCTGCAGACGAAGACGGTATGGATAAAGATGTTATTCGAATAGACGGACAAACTAGGAAGAATGCTGGAGTTGGACTGAATGATCTGGTTGAAGTAACAAAGATCGATACCAAACTTGCGAAAAGCATTGCGCTTCTCCCAATGGGTGGCAAGATTGTAGTAGATCGAGAGTTCTGCGAGTTTGTTAAAAACAGGCTGAAGGGATTTCCATTAGCTGAAGGGGATGAAATCTCTGTAGTCATACTGGGTAATTCTATGGATTTCAAGGTGCAGAAGGTGGTGCCAAAAGGTGCAGTAAGCGTTGATCGTGTAACGAAACTGAACATACTTGCAGATGCTACTATTACAAAGAAGCCTAGAGTTACTTATGAAGAAATTGGTGGTCTGAAGGAGAAGATAGAAAAACTTCGTGAAATAGTTGAATTGCCATTAAGACACCCAGAGGTATTTCAACGACTAGGCATTGAACCGCACAAGGGTATCATGCTTTACGGTCCTCCTGGTTGTGGCAAAACATTGATTGCAAAAGCACTTGCGAGCGAGTCCGAAGCTAATTTCTTCTCTATAAATGGTCCCGAAATCATGAACAAGTATTATGGTGAAACAGAAGCTAGGTTAAGAGAAATATTCAAAGAGGCACGAGAAAACGCTCCTAGCATAATATTTATCGATGAAATAGATGCGATAGCACCAAAACGTGAAGAAGCTTTCGGGGATGTGGAGAAGAGAGTTGTAGCACAATTACTTGCTCTTATGGATGGGTTGTCGGAACGTGGAAATGTTATAGTGATAGGTGCGACTAACAGGCCAGAAAGTGTGGACCCTGCGTTGAGAAGACCAGGTAGATTCGATAGAGAACTGGAAGTAGGGGTACCGAATGTGGATGGCAGGATAGAGGTATTGCAGATCCATACGAGGGGAATGCCGTTAGCAGATGATATCAACCTGAAGAAACTTGCCAACGAGTTGCATGGATATACAGGTGCCGATATCAAGGCACTTTGCAGGGAAGCTGCTATGAAGGCTATGAAACGTTATTTACCGGAAATAGATTTTGAGACTGACAAAATCCCTCCAGAGGTTCTTGAAAGTATGATGATAAACAACAAGGACTTTTATGATGGAATGAAGGAAGTAGTTCCTACAGCGTTAAGAGAGTTTTACGTTGAAACGCCTAAGGTGAAGTGGGAGAATGTTGGCGGTTTGTATGAAGTTAAGCGAACGCTTTACGATAACCTTATCACCGCAATAAAGGAGCCTGAAAGTTTCCAGAACTTGGGAATCGCGCCTCCAAAAGGCGCGCTGCTTTACGGTCCTCCTGGTTGTGGTAAAACCTTACTTGTTTGGGCACTTGCAACAGAAAGCGGTGCAAACATAATCATGGTAAAGGGACCGGAGGTTCTATCAAAGTGGGTAGGTGAATCGGAGAAAGCTATACGTGATATATTCAGAAAGGCTAGAGCGTCATCACCATGCATAGTAGTCTTCGATGAGCTGGATTCAGTAGCAAGACCCAGAAGTGGTGCTGGTGAAGATTCTAGTGTAAGCGAGAGAGTGTTAAGCCAGCTGCTTACCGAGATGGAAGATGTTGGTCCAACAGGTGTAATAGTTGTTGGCATAACCAACAGACCAGATCTAATAGATACTTCTTTGCTTAGACCCGGACGATTGGATCTAATAACTTACATACCTCCCCCAGATGAACAGTCTAGGCTGGAAATACTTAAGATAGTAACGAAGAAGATGCCACTTGCGAAGGACGTGGATGCAGAGGATCTTGCGAAGGTAACAAAAAGTTATAGTGGTGCTGACCTTATGGGTGTTTGCAGAGAGGCTGCAATAAACGCCATGAGAAACAAAAGGAAGGAGATAGATGCGTCAGACTTTGATAAGGCATTGAGGCGTGTAAAACCATCTATAACAGCAGAGGTGGAAGCATGGTATGATTCGGTAAGTAAAAATGTAACATATGCCATGCCGAAGCCTATAGACAAGGCGTTCTATGGCTGAAAATCATGAATTACCCATTAAGAAATCTAATGTATGAGAAAATAAAACAGCAGGGTAATATCACTGATGCTGAACTTATGAACATCCTTGCGAAGGAGAATGTGAGCATTACAGAACATAAGTTCAATAAAACACTATTAGATTTGGAAATTTATGGATTGATAAGGGTGGGATGGATAACAAAGGACAAAAGAAGGATCGAGGACGCTAAAGAGTCAGAATAGCATCAAACATCAATGCCAAGAATATTATGGCCAAATATGGGCTCGATACCTTGTACGCTTTCCAAGCAATATCCTTGGTAGGATTCTTAATCAATTTGAAATTGTATGCTAGCATCATAGCTCCTGATATTGACGCTATTATTAGGTAAAGTAAGCCAAGACCAAAGAAGTACAGCATTATTGAAAATGGGACAAGTACCAGCGTATTTGCCAACACATACTTCGCAGCAGTGCTATCACCAACAAGTACTGGTAGCATCGGTATCCTTGCACTTGCGTACTCTTCCTTACTCTTGATAGCTAGACACCAGAAGTGGCTTGGAGTCCATATGAATACCAGCAATCCAACAAGGAACCCCAATAGGTCTAATGTGCCAGTCGCTGCAGCCCATCCGGCATATGAAGCACAACTACCAGCGAAGCCTCCTATTACAATGTTTGAGGCATTGCTTCTCTTCAACCACGCCGTGTATATTATCACGTAAAAGAATATGCCTAGACCTATGAATGCCGCTGCGATGGGGTTTAGTGCAAAGTATCCTATGATTACAGAAACGATGCTAAGCGTAAGACCGTATGCAAGGGCGCTTCTAGGACTTAGCCTTCCTGACGGGATGGGACGCCTGCTCGTTCTAGACATTAATGAATCTATATCACGATCGTAGTAGTGGTTAAGTGCACTTGATCCCATGGATGCTAGTGTACCTGCAATGAAGATGTAAAGTATGGTTTCCCAAGAAACTTGCCACTTGCTTGCAGCAAGTAATGATGTTATGGCAACAAGATCAAGAACTGCTACGATTCTGAACTTCGATATTTCTGCGTATTCCTTAAGCCCCACATTGTTCTCGCTGGCTACCTAGCATTTAATCGTTAAGGAAAGATTATTTAGGCGCAAAAAATCTAGTAAATTCAAATTGGCTGATTGGGAGCTCTTAGTACCTGGTATTGGATTAACAGTACTTGGCATGGCTGGTGTGGGTATTTCTTTAGCTGGAGTCGCTAAAACCTTCATGGAAGGCATGCATGCGATGTCTGCTTTGATGATGTTTGTTGGCATGATCATTTTAGCTGCAGGTATTCTGAAGGATGGTTTACCTAGAGGATCTCAGGCAAAAGCGGCTGCTCTGGTCATAGTTGGAATTGTAGGTTCATTTGGTGCATATGGAGTGGCGATTTCAGGAAGCTCAATTTTGGCAATATACATTGGTGTATTATTCCTGATCCTCTTACCTGCAGTAGTTATAGCTTGGGCTGCACATCATAAGAGTCCGCATTTTAAAGCTATAACCATACTCTTCTCAAGTGCGTCTGTAGTGGGAATAATAGCATTCTCGATATTTGGACTTGTAGCACCTCAACCAATAGAAGCGGGAGTGTTGGAACAACCAGAACAGCCTGCAATTACTGGTCCTACTGTTGAGGTTACTATACCGAAGGACGCTGCGGTTCAAGGAAATAAAGCATTCGATCCAGAAGAGATCACCGTTGCAAAGGGTACTGCTATCGTCTGGACAAATGTCGATGCTGTAGTGCATACGGTAACAAGTGGAACTGTTGATGATCCTGCTTTCGGTAAATTATTTGATTCAAGTACTATAAAGGCAGAAGGTATGTATGTACTGGATACCAGTAAGCTTGAAACTGGAGAATATGTATACTTCTGTACATTCCATCCCTTCATGATCGGTAAGTTCATTGTTAGTGAAAGTACTGAAGTTGTATCAGAAGAAAGAACATCTGGAATGATGAAAACAGAGATTATCGAAGTGGATGTTGCGAGTGGCTCTGAAAATGCAAATAACTCAGAGTTTTACGTGCCAGCTGAAGTGACTGTGCAGGCAGGAACTACTATAGTATGGACAAATTCTGATGCTGCTGGACATACGGTTACTAGTGGTGTGGTTGACAATCCTGATGCATGGGGTCAGGCATTTGACTCTGGTTTTCCACTGATTAATACTGGTCAAAAATACGAATTTACCTTCAAGGAAAAAGGGGAGTATCCATACTTCTGTCAAGTGCACCCATGGATGATCGGTAAGGTTACAGTGACGTAATGATAAAAAGACTGGTGCTGAGCTCCAAGCATATAGATGAGCTCAAAAGATTTGCTATAGATTCGTTACCTTTGGAATCGTGTGCACTCCTTCTTGGTAAGATCGATGAGGATAAAGCAATAGTTAGTAGGGTAATATTTGCAAAAAACGCAGATAAATCTCAAACTACGTTCAGCATAGAACCTAACGAATTGCTTGAAGCGTATAAGGAGGCTGAAAACTCTGGGTTTGATATAGTAGGGATATTTCATTCGCATCCGGCACCTGCAAGACCATCTGCTACTGATACAAAGTATATGGAAATAAACCCCGTTGCGTGGTTAATAATGTCAACTACAGAAAACGAATTAATGGTATTTCTTTACGATAATACTATACGTAAATTGGAATTGGTCGTAAGTTAGGTTAAGTAAATTAAATCGGATTAGATTCCAATGAAACCGAAGAAGATCGCTACGAATACTATTGCAACTGTATTAAGCAACTTTATCACGGTGTTCAATGCTGGACCTGCAGTATCCTTGTATGGATCACCGATCAGATCGCCTACTACGGCAACCTCATGCTCTGGTGTATTCTTCTTGCCTAAAATTTCAATATACTTTTTAGCATTATCCCATGCACCGCCACTGTTTGCCATATGATAAGCTAAGAATATACCGCTGATTACAGCACCCATTAGCAGTCCAGCAACAGCGGTTGGACCTAAAAGAACTCCCAATATAATTGGACTTGCAACTGTAATTATTGCTGGTTTGAAGAGTTGTCTAATACTGGCACTGGTTGTTATATCAATACATTTAGCATAGTCAGGTTTTGAAGTTCCTTTAAGTATGCCAGGATCGTCTTTGAACTGTCTTCTAATTTCATCTACCAAGCGGTTTGCGGCTCTATTAACACCAGAGATCAGCAGGCCTGAGATGAAGAATGGTAAAAGCCCACCAACAAGGAGACCTATTATGACATTAGGATTTGATAGACTGTATTCCAACGTTTTTGTAACGAATATGTTAGCAGCTTCATGTTGGAACGCCTGTATCATTGCCAGTGCTGCAAGACCAGCACTTGCTATTGCAAATCCTTTCGTAACAGCTTTAGTTGTGTTACCAACAGCATCTATCTGATCCGTGATCTTCCTGTTCTCTTCACCCATGCTAGTCATTTCCACAATACCGCCAGCATTGTCACTTATCGGTCCAAAAGAGTCTATACTCAAAACTATACCAGCCAAACTGAGCATCGCCATTGCAGCCATTGCAGTGCCGTATATGCCCATCAACGGATCGCCGGATATTGAAAAGGCAACAGCGTAGGAAACTGCTAAAGTAATGACGATTGCAAGCATGAAGGGCATTGTAGAACGTAAACCAGTAATGATACCAGCAAGCATGTTGGAAGCATAACCCCATTTAGTTGATTCTCCTATCTCCTGTACGGGCTTGAATTTGTAACTAGTATAGTAATCTGTTATTCGCTGAATAACTGGCACTAGTATAACACCCATAACAGTAGTTGCAAACAAAGCGTATGCTAACGGGCTATCACCCAGAATAAACTGGGTGAATATAAAGTTCAGACCGATAGCAATTGCAGCACTTACTAGGAACGCAGTGTTGAGAGGTTTCATTGGGTCAGTCATCTTTCTTGGCGTGACTGTAAGAGTGCCGATTATAGAGGCTATTAGACCAGCAGCGCCTATTACTATAGGATAAACTATCAGCTGTGTAGTGGTAAGCACCTCAGGAATGATCAAAGCGCCCAATAGCATGGCAGCAAGAATTGTAACAATATACGATTCATAAACATCTGAGCCCATTCCAGCGGCATCGCCAACATTGTCGCCAACATTATCAGCTATTGTAGCTGGGTTTCTAGGATCATCTTCTGGTATACCAGCTTCGACTTTACCAACTAGATCTGCTCCCAAGTCTGCAGCTTTGGTGAATATTCCTCCGCCGGCTCGTATGAACAACGCTATCAAACTTGCACCTATACCTACACCTGCAATGGTAATTGGGTCTGGATACAGAAGGTACAACGCAGTTACACCGATGAGTGCCATAGCAGGTATTGCTAACCCAACTGTTGCGCCTCCTCTAAACGCAGTAGCTAACGTATGTCCTAACCCTTTTGTTGTTGCCTGTGCAGCTCTTACAGCTGCCTTTACTGTAATCTTCATAGCTATCAGACCAGCTATACCTGATAACGCCGCACCAATAGCAAATGCAATACCGTTAGAGAACCCAGAAGCAAAAGAAATTGCTATTGCAAGTCCAATTGCTATAGGTATGATAATCTTAAATTCACGCCGCAAAAATGCAGAGGCTCCTGCTCTTACAGCCTTGCTTATATCCATCATCTGTTCTGTTCCACTACTTTGCTTGCCAACCCATATGGCCATCGCACCAGCAATTGCAAGTGATGCTATAGATGCAATTATTGATAGAGTGGAATCCAAGCCCAAACCAAATAAACTCATTTTTGACTGATTCACTCTCCGTGAGATATATAAACGCTCGCGCAAATCATGTGTAAAATTACTAGTATAGGTTATGATGTGTTTGCGAACATGCAATAAACTAAACTATTACGAAAGTAGTAGTGCGATATTCTCTCGCTTTCTTTTTATTGTTTGAAGGGGGTCAGACATTAGTGTAATCTATCATCGATCAAGCAGCCACCACGTCATCATTCCCCATTATTTTAACGATAATCTTATCTTATTAATTACTTCTTCCAGTTTACTTCTTGTCTCGTTATTAACCGTAACAACAACTAGTCCTTCCAGCGGTTGCCCATAAAACATGACGGAATTGTCTGGAGCCAGTGCAAGAACAACTGCGCCAAGCAGGTCCTCTTCTCCATTTACGACTATTCTTACTGGTTTTTCCGATGCCAAAGCTTCCTTAAACGCATTTACGGCCTCCGTAGAAATTGTGCCGGCAGGGTTGTTGCATTTTATCACTTTAGCATAGTTTTCCAAGGGGAGATCTCTCTCAACTCTCCTTTCCCTGCCATCCACTATCTGTATTGTAGGTACTATACCCAGTTCAAGCAGTGTATCCGTAGTCGCATCACCTACGCTGATTATCAGCTCGCTCTTGAGGTATTTAGATAAAGAATCCAGATTAACCTGATAGTTCTTAAGGAGAATACCGATCGGTTTCTTTAAGATTTGCAGTTCCTTATTGTTGAACTGCATTTGTCTGCATCTCTGCAGCAATCACACTTATTCTTCCTGCTGCAGCCATAGCTATTTTCTTGAATGCGTCAGTTCGTGGAGAATCTGGTTCTGTGATCAGAACTGGTTTGCCAGCATCGCTACCTTCCATTATCACTGGATGCAATGGTATCTGTCCTAGAAATGGAGCACCAAACTTTTCACTTACCTTCTCTTCTCCACCTGCACCAAATACATATGTCTCCTTGTTGCAGTGCGGACATACGAAGTGACTCATGTTTTCGACAACACCTATTATAGGAATATTGAGTTTCTTGAACATAAGCGCGGCCTTTAGTGCAATGTTCATAGCAGCGTCCTGCGGTGTGGTAACTACAACCACCCCAGTAATTGGAATGGTTTGTGCAAGTGTTAATGGTGCATCACCAGTTCCTGGTGGTAGATCAACAACTAGATAATCAAGCTCGCCCCAAGCGACATCAGTAAGGAACTGTTTGATTATACCAGAAATTATTGGTCCACGCCATATACCAACATTTTGCTCTCCCTGTTGTGGAGCAAGACCCATGGACATTACCTTCAAACCATGAACTTCTTGTGGAATTATCTTGTTGCCATCAGCATCAAGCCCAGCCTTTAGACCGAGCATCAAAGGAACACTTGGTCCATAAATGTCGGCATCAAGCAATCCAACCTTAGCACCGGTTCTAGATAATGCTAGTGCAATGTTAACTGCAACAGTGCTCTTGCCAACTCCGCCCTTTCCACTTGCAACAGCAATTACGTTCTTCACCTTGGGTAAAATCTCCTCCATGCCGATCGATCTTCCTTCCATAACTCTCGCTGTGACCTTCATATCAAGATCTTTAATGCCGTTTATCGAGTTCACCTTCTCTCTTACCTCCTGCTCTATTTCACTGTTGTATGGACATGCGGGAGTGGTTAGTTCCAAAGTAAAGCTCACCTTTCCATCACTAATGTTTAGATCTTTAATCATACCCATAGATACGATATCCTTGTGAAGTTCAGGATCTATTACAGTCTTTAATGTGTTTAAAACTTCGTCAACATTAACCATTTGTATCTGTTTTATCTTTTTGCAACACGTTATTTAAATATTCATATTAGCTTGACCAACTTTTGTGGATGTTTTACTGTATTATCATTCTTGTAATTGTATGATTCACTGCTCACGTTCTAGTTGTTCATTATCAGTAGGGAACATTTTATGCTATTATAATCACAATAATGATTTTACGGTCAATCTCTATCAGACATCTAAAGTACTCCATCATGCAATATTGTTTGCATTGTTAGTATAGCACCTGTTAGTGTCTGTCGCGATGTTAATGAGTTATGGTTTTTCATGTGGTGTGAATGAATTTTATGTCAAAAGGCATTTCTTGCGCTTCTTTTAATCAAAAGATTCATAAATTGATACTTTGTTCTCTCCCGAGTAGATGTTTACTATTGTCGAAATGTCAGATGTTGTTAGGATACCACCTAACCGCCTGGGCACTTCACTAAAAGAAGCCGCTATAAGCATCCTGAAGGAAAAATACGAAAGTATGATCAGCTCAGACCTAGGTTATGTTATAATGATAATCGATGCAGATGTTAACGCAACGGGTAAGTTGGTTGCTGGTGATGGAGCGACTTACCATAGAGTGAATTTCAAAGCATTAACATTCTATCCCGCATTACAGGAAATTGTTGAAGGAGAAGTTGTCGAAATTACTGAATTTGGTGCATTCGTTAGAATAGGACCGACAGATGCGTTGCTACATCTGTCGCAAATACTTGACGATTACCTTAGGAGCGATCTTAAGCAAGGAATGATCGTTGCCAATCAGAGTGCAAAGACTTTGAGGATCGGCTCCAAACTAAGGGCTAGGGTTACAGCTGTTAGTTTGGGCAAGGGCGCTGCAATGGGTAAGATAGGTATTACATGCAGGCAACCATTCCTTGGTGCGGAAGAGTGG
>CAYJTD010000002.1:17769-31063 GCA_964372525.1 uncultured Nitrosopumilales archaeon
CGAACAAGAAGTTAAGAAGGCAGAAGGTGGACGACAACCAGAGAATCAGAAAGTGGAAAAGGAGGCAAGCTAATTGGTAAAAGAGTTGGCCTGTAGAAAGTGCAGGGCTATTACTACAGGGAGAGTTTGTCCCGCATGTAAATCATCAGATCTTACAGCAGACTGGATCGGCATACTTCTAATAGTTAACCCACAGACCTCACAGGTTGCGAAGACGCTGAACATAACACAAAAGGGGAAGTACGCGTTAAAGGTAACGTAAGATGTATGTGCTGAGAAAGGCACTTGCTGAATTTTTGCAGGAAGATATTGGCAAGGGAGACATAACAAGTGAAATACTTCCAAGTGTCAAAGCGAAAGCACAAATAATTTGCAAGGAAAAAGCTGTAATTGCTGGTCTCAAAGAAACTTGTATGTTATTTGAACTGGTGAAGTGTAGAGCAAAGAACTTGGTAAAGGAAGGATCGTCTGTAAAACCAAACACGCCTATAATGATAATAGAAGGAAATGTGAAAGCGATCCTATCTGCAGAGAGAACTGCTCTCAACATACTTATGCGAATGAGTGGTATAGCAACTGAGACAAAACGTTTTGTGGATGAAGTCAAAAAAATAAACCACAGTGTAAGAATTGCATGTACCAGAAAGACATCGCCGGGTTTCAGAATCTTTGATAAAAGAGCAGTCAAAGTTGGAGGCGGGGAAACGCATAGGATGCGACTTGATGAAATGGTCTTGATAAAAGACAATCATCTTGCAATCACAGATTCTATTGCTGACGCAGTTAGAAAAGCTAGGGATATTCATCGTCATAGAAGCAGGATTGAGGTTGAGGTTGGAAATCTAAAGGAAACTATAGAAGCTATAGAGGCAGGTGCAGATATTGTTATGCTTGACAACCTCACACCGAAACAGGTACGATCTGTTGTTAACACTTTGAATAAAAATGGATTGCGCAAAAAAGTTATGATAGAAGTATCTGGTGGTGTGACACATAACAACGTAAAGCGTTATGCATCAATAGATATAGACATGATATCAATTGGGAGTATAACGCATTCACCAAAAGCAGTGGATATGAGCCTAGAAATAATCAAGACATTTTAATTTAATCTAATTTATGGTAAGCATCCTCTCTATTGCCAATCTTGCCTTTGCAGCAGTGCTGTCAGGCACTCTGACCTCATATACCATCTCTGTCAGAGATCTGTAAACTTTATCGAGTGTTATCATCTTCATGTATTTGCATATTGCATTTTCACTTATGGGTATGAACTTCTTGGTTGGATTCTCCTTCTGCATCCTGTAGAGTATACCTGTTTCTGTTGCAATGACAAACTTGTCTGCGTTAGAATTCTTTGCGTGCTTCATCATGCCCTCTGTTGAGAAGAACTTTACGTTATGACCATTTCCATTTCCATTGCCATTGCCAAAGTAATACATCATGGAAGTTGTGCAACCACATTCCGGATGTATCAGGAATTCAGATCCTTTATGGGTCTTTAGCATATCATTCACCATCTCTGGTCGTATACCTGCATGCACATGACACTCTCCTGGCCATATGAGCATGTTCTTTCGTTTAGTAACTTCAGCTACATATGCCCCGAGGAACATGTCTGGCAGGAATAAGACCATTCTATCTGTAGGTATGCTGTTGACAACTTTTACAGCGTTGCTTGAAGTACAGCAGTAATCGCACATTGCTTTCACATCAGCAGTTGTGTTCACATATCCAACAACTACAGCGTTAGGATTCTCCTCCTTCCATTTCCTTAACTGCTCAGCATTTATCGTATCTGATAAGGAGCATCCAGCCTCTAGATCGGGTATCAACACTGTTTTATCAGGACATATTATCGACGCAGTTTCTGCCATAAAGTGCACTCCACAAAATACAATTAGTTTAGCATTGGTTTTTGCTGCCTGTTGTGAAAGGCCTAGAGAGTCGCCTACAAAGTCTGCCACGTCCTGCACTTCCGGTAGCTGATAATTGTGTGCGAGGATCACGGCATCCTTTTCCTTCTTCAGGTGCAATACCTTGTCCTTCAGTG
This sequence comes from uncultured Nitrosopumilales archaeon, assembly GCA_964372525.1. Lineage (GTDB taxonomy): Archaea > Thermoproteota > Nitrososphaeria > Nitrososphaerales > UBA213 > CAYJTD01. The sequence continues at coordinate 19,823 of CAYJTD010000002.1, forward strand.
AATTAACTTCCATTACCGTTTACTATTTTTCAAAAATTATATTTAAAGGAATACAATGTAGGGTCTGGTTGCCTGTCATATCAAATTCCTGTGCAATAATTGCCTAGAATTAAGCATCATGTCCCTATATTCACTTTGTTATCACATATAGAACGTAAACATTCTGTAGCTGAAAGTATTGCAAGATAGCTTGTTTTAGGATTTGTGGGGCTAGGAAAGTTTTTGATCTGAAAACGCATCTCACCAAACTTTCCCTTTGCAGTTATCTCATGCACATTCATTTTTGATTTTGGGTCAGCCATAATTCTAACTTTTGTCTTATTACCACCAATACCTGCCAAGCTCAATACTGCTGCCACGTTGACATTCGCGGGAAAAAGTTTCACTGCTTCCAATGCTTTACCTTCGTAGATCACAGTTGGCTTTTTGATCTTTGTTAGATCGATTCTTGTATGGGTGTCAAAGAATGGTGCACCTTCCAACCCTTTGGGATTCTTTGTCGTTGTAAGCATTATTTCAGTGAGCATGTGCTTCACGCTTCTGATGGCATCTATTCCCGCAATTGCACCTGTGGGAAGGTAAATTCTTACATCGTGATCTTCTGCGGTATTTACAAGATCATCGTACAAAGTGGTGTTAAGCAATGCACCTACACTCATTATCATAATATCCATATCACGTTCTAACACAAACTTCGCATGCTTCCTTACCGCTTCCTGTGAGGCTGCCTCGACAACAATATCCATTTCGCTTGATAGAAACTCGTCTATTGTTTTCGCAACAATGACTTTGGTTTTCAGTTTGCTTGCAAGTTTGTTTGCAGCATCTACATACGTATCAAAGATGGAAACTAATGTTGCATTCATTGCTTCTGCATCTATAGTTTTAGCTAATTCAGAACCAATAGCTCCACAGCCAATAATGCCTATCTTCTTCAACTTGTTTTGTGTTTGCCTAGATTCAGGCTATATAACTTGTCATGCATGCAATTTCGGGAATTGGTTAGTAGTTAATTATAGAATTTGAACGGAAAAAGAGGAAATTATTTTTGTAAAAAATGAAGAGCGAGAAAGCCATCCAATACTCGAAGACGATGTGGCTGTCTGTCCGCAGCGTTGTCGTGGTTCTTAATCTCTCACGTTGCATCAGTTTGCCCTCGCTGGTGCCTCATGAAACTCGGCGGGTTGCCCCACTGTTCCACGGTGAAACATCAACGTTCGCCAATCTGCGCAGCAGGTCGAGGCTTTCCCCGATCTGGAAAGTTGTTGACGAATCATCCTCTATTTCGACTGGATGGCACCTACATTATAGTCAGCATTTGATATAAACTTTTATGGTTATTTTTTTACTTATACTTTAAAACCCGACGAATTATTTAGATCTTCTACAAGTGCTTGATATGTATCTGGATCAAGTTCAGTGATTTTCGCATCATCTATGTTGATTAAATAGACTGAATGCAGACGCGCATTAAGTATAGCGTCTGTATCAAGAGGGGGATTTTTGTAATATTTATCACATAATTCCTTAATCTTTTTGATTTCTTCTGCCTTTCTATGCTTCGGTGGCTTCAGAAAAATTTCTGGTATTGGTAGAATGCTTACTAATGGTGTTGCAAGAGCGAACTTGCTTGCAAATTGGCTATACCTAGCAATCTTGCTGGCAATTCTTGCAACGTAATATGTCATAGGGTCCAATGCATGTTCTGGAGGTGTAAATCCTGTTTCAATTTCGACTATAAAACTACCATCACCCTTTGTAGCATAAACATCACAAACCAGTGTATCTGACAACTGCCGTTCAACGTCTACATCGTAACCGTATTTTACGAGGTTCTTCGCGCATACGATCTCCATTACAGAGTGATTTATTTTTACTAAATTACGTTTATAGAGATCTATCAGCCTCTGCTTGACGAAATTAACTCTCTGCAGAACGATCTGGTCTTCGTTTACACATGCCTTGAATGCGACCTCGTTCACATCACGTGTGAACTTCTCTAAGTCCAATCTATATCTCTCCTTCTTTCTTCGTAATTTAAATTTTATAATGAAATTATATAGACAATTTTAAAAACTATCTCTCCTTATGGGTGTATTACACATGAATATCAAGAAGATAACTGTGCTCGGCTCTGGGATAATGGGTCACGGCATTGCCCAAGTATCTGCCACGTCTGGCTATGATGTAGCATTACGTGATATAGATCAGAAGTTTCTTGACAAAGCGATGGAGAAGATAACTTGGAGCTTGAACAAACTTGTAGAGAAGAATAAGATAACCAAGGAAGAATCGGAAAAGATCCTCGGGCGTATCAAAACATATGTTGACCTGAAGGAATCGTTGAATGATACTGATCTTGTAATAGAAGCTGTTCCTGAGGATATGAATCTAAAGAAGAAGGTATATGCGGAACTTGATAAACTGGCTGCAAGTAAAACTGTTTTTGCATCGAACACGAGCACTTTACCGATTACTGAATTGTCAAAAGTTACAACAAGACCTAACAGGTTCATAGGCATACACTTCTTCAATCCTCCGCAACTGATGCCATTAGTGGAAGTAATACCCGGTGTTCAAACCGACAGAGATTTGATCGATGTAACTATGCAATACGTAAAAAGTGTACGTAAAGAACCTGTATTATGTAACAAAGATGTTGCTGGTTTCATAGTCAACAGGATCTTCATTCCACTTATACACGAAGCCGCATGGTCGCTTGAAAGGGATAATGCGAAGATGACTGAAATAGATGCAGCTGTAAAATTCAAACTGGGATTCCCGATGGGTATGTTCGAACTAGCAGATTATACTGGCATAGATGTTGTACACAAGGCAACACAAGAGATGTATTCCAGAGATAAAAAAGTAATCAACCCACACCCAATGGTTGAGAGATTGTTTAAAGAAGGAAGCTATGGTCAAAAATCTGGCAAGGGATTTTACGAGTACAAGAGCGGTACATACGAGAGGATTAACTTGACACAAGAGGAAGCCGAGCGGTACAATCCTATACGTTTGCTTGGAGTTGCTGTTAATAACGCATGCTGGCTAATAACAAATGAAGTTAGCAATAAAGACGATATTGATAGAGCCACAAAATTTGGTCTTGGATTGAAAGAGGGTTTGTTCCCTATTGCAGAAAAGTTTAGTTTCGCAGAGATAGCAGAGGAGTTGAAGAAAGCTGCTAAAGCATATGGCAGTTTTTACGAGCCAGACAAAACGCTGTTAAAGTTTGCTGGTTAGCATGATTTAGTGATTATATCCATAGCTTCTTTAGGAGTTTTTGCTGCAAGTATCTTCACGTGCTTTCGTTCATCGAGATATTTACCAGCATACATATCAGCTGTGCCGCCACTTCCAATCATGGCTACTATAGGTTTCTTCTTCATATATGCAGCACCAGCTTCCATCAATGTTCCAATTCCACCGCCAACGATTATCACACCATCGGCAGAGTAAGCGGTTATGAAATCTCTTGCAAATCCTATTCCGGTGCATATTACAATATTGCAATACTTGTTCGCGTCAGAAAAATCTTCGAATGGGATTATCCCGATAGTTATTCCATTATTTTCACTGGCGCCCTTGCTCGCAGCTTCCATCGCACCGCCAAGTCCTCCTGTTATCAGGACTACGCCTCTCCTTGCTATTTCTTTGCCAACGTTATACGCTATATCATAGGCTTTCTTTGTGCATGAATCACCATTGTACCCTATTACAAGAATCTGCAGTTTTCTTTTCATGGCAAGTTTGATAAATTACCAACTTTTAAACATACTATGAGATTCAAAGATAGGGGCGATGCTGGTTTGCAGCTAGCATCAAAACTATCTTGGCTTAAAGGCGAAAAAGAGGTTGTAATTCTTGCTGTACCACGAGGAGGTGTAGTTATTGCCGACGTTATTGCAAAATCACTAGATGCCATGCTTGATGTTGTGGTACCACGAAAGCTTGGCGCACCGTATAACTCTGAACTGGCAATTGGTGCTGTAATGCATGACCGCAGTTCCTACATTAACGAGTACGCCATAAACGCATTAAAAATAAAACAGGAATATGTTGCGGAGGAGATAGAGACTCAGGTAAGGGAGATCGAACGCAGGTTAGCGCTTTACCGTGGAAGTAGCAGTTACGATTTGAAAAATAAAATAGTTGTCTTGGTTGATGATGGCATAGCTACCGGTGCAACGATGATGGTAGCTGTACTGTGGGTCAGAAAACAGAAACCGAAAATGGTCATACTAGCTGTGCCTGTAGCGCCAAGCGAAGTAGCTAGGAAATTAGATGAAATGGTTGATAGATCCGTAGTATTGTATACACCTATAGATTTTGGCGCTGTTGGTGAATTCTATGAGGATTTTGAACAGATAAGTGATGAGGAAGTAGTAACTATGATAAGCGAATACAAACTAAATTAGCAAGATCAATTGCTAATCCTTTTTCTTTCCCTTCTTGCTCTGGCCGTTTGAACTGGTTTTTTTCTCAGAAGCGCCTGAACTTGCTTGGCTCTTCAAAATCTCTATCTCTATTGTAGAAACATTCCTTGTTCTGCCGTCCTGTGACTGTAGTTGTTCGCTTCCTATAGTGGTCTCACCGATCTTGTATCCCATGCTGTCCATCCTCTTCTCTATTATCTGTGCTACATCAACTGCTCTTGTTATGCTCATACCCCTAGCTTTTACCATTACTTTATCTTCACTAGCAAGCTGAACCAAAGTTGCTGTCACATAAGTCATGAGCGGTTTCTTGCCTATGAATATCTCATTTGATGCTTTAGACATGTTGTATGCTTTCCCTTCAAAGTGCTATATAATTTTAATGAATGAATTATCCATGCTTTGGTTTCTACACAAACTGATCCTGTGGTATTTAATATGGCTAACAATTATTTATTTACGCTATATGATGTATACAACAATAAAATCAAAACAACAAAAATTACATTAATTTTGTTCTGGAACGGATTTGTCTTCTATGTAATCTGTTTGCATCTTTTGCACTCTGATTTTCAATGGAGCGTTTTGTTTCACTTCTTCCACGCTCATAACTACATTGTCGAGGCTTATCTTGTCTCCCTGCTTTGGAATATCATGCAACCTCTCATGTAATAGACCGTTAAGCGTAGAATAATCATCTCCCTTGGGTATGTTTACGTTCAACGCTTCGTTAACATCATCAATTTCCACATCACCATGAACTATTACTGTATTCTTATCTATCGTCGTAATTAATTGCCGTTCAATGTCTGTCTCATCAATTATCTCTCCAACGAGTTCTTCTATTATATCTTCAAGAGTAACCAGCCCTTCCGTTCCTCCAAATTCGTCTACAACGACAGCAATGTGAATACGTCTGCTTTGAAATTCCTTCATCAAATCACTGATCTTCTTCTCCTGTGATACAAACAACGGCTTTCTGGCAATATCCTTTAGCATAAGATCTGTATTCTGATTCTCTAGTGCACGTAGTAGGTCTCTATTATGGACTATGCCAACTATATTGTCCTTCGTTCCTTCCATTATTGGAATGCGAGAATAACCGCTCTTGTTTACCAATGGCAATGATTCCCAGAGCAGCATGCGGGCATTAAGCACTATCATATTCTTTCTAGGGGTCATGATAGCTCTAACGGGTATATCATGGAATTCAAGAGCTTCCTCGATCAGTTTCTTCTCTTCCTTCATCAACACTTTTTCCTCTACACCAACATCCAGTAGCGCCCTTACCTCGTCTTCGCTTATTGGCGGAGGTCGTTCACGTGTTCCCATTAACCTGAATATTCCTTTGGTTATGCCTTCGAACATGCTTACTATAGGGAATATGGCGTATTCTATCGCTAAAATAACTCCTGCAAATTTTAGTGCGATGCTTTCAGCATGTGCATTACAGTATGCTTTTGGAGTTATCTCTCCAAACACCAATAACACAAACGTCATTACTCCTGTTGCAATGCCAACACCGATGTTACCAAACATTGTTATTGCAAGATCAGTTGTAATTGCAGCTGCCGCTACATTTGCAAGGTTGTTACCTATTAGTAATGTGGTCAACATTCTGCTCGGCTTTGATTTTAATTTTTGAAGAGATTTTGCTCCACGTTTCTTATCATTCAGAAATTTCTGAAGCTGCCCCTTGCTTATTGAGATAAAAGCCACTTCAAGACCGCTGAAAAATGCCGACGCCACAACAATACCAACTAACGCGGCTATAGAGAATGCTATATCAACCATTTTTCTAGATAAGGAGATTACGCATTTGGATTAATTAAATGTTAGCTATAATTTTACAGTTAATCTTATGTATTTTATTGATCATTTACATTTAATGTTATGATATCCAGCAATTCTTGATTACGCAAACTCTTCCATAAGGATCTGCTTCTTCTTTCTCATGTTGAAGAGCCTGTCAGTTCTCTCCAGCGCTTCCTCTCTCTTACGCTTGAATACCATTGCTTGTAACAACATATGATTTTCTGGTACAACCATCCCTGTTTGATCATCCGAATAAACAATTTTCAGCGTATCATCCTGTACTTTGAGTGCTTCTGCATGTATATGGACCATGTTGGTATCACTGTGCGGAAAGCCAAACTCTGCAGCTTTCTTTCTTACATTGGCAGTTCCCTTTGCATTATGCAAAACAACTACGCCGAACTCATTTGTAAATAAATCGATTATCTTGTCCTTGCTTGGAGAAGAAGCATCATTGAATCTAACGTAAAGCTGGTGCAGGTGCATCATTCTTGACGGTACCTTGTAAACATCAACGTACAATGGTGGCTTTTTTATAAAATCAGCTACATCGTCCTGGTGATGTGGGTTGCTGTCCCATTCAATAGAATCCTTTACTTCCTTTTTATCCTCAAGATCAGCCCAGCGCCTGATGAGTGTAGCATCAAACCTCTTTATCGCATCGCCGTACTCCTCTATTAACGGCTGCATCATCTTCCCCAAACCAGTTACGTTGCAGCTGCCCTGTATCACATATTTTTTATCAAAACTTTTTTCATAGTTTACCCTTGAATTATGTATCATATCTGCAACGCTTCTTTCGCCATACCTATCTTCACCGCCTTGAAATATTGCCGGTTTGGACATTGGTGCATAATAATTCACTTTGTTGTCATACCCCAGACCATCCTTTGCCGCATCCACTATGATATCACTCTGCTGTATAGCCTCCTTAACGGTTCCTGCAATTTTATAATCTTTGAAAGCATCAACTTTATCATCTGGAACAAATACGCTAAAGTTCTGGTCAAGCGCTTCCTTCATTCTTTCATCTGCAGTGTACTTTGATATGCCTAAAAATTGGAACTCCTTATCCATAGATAACGCGGTTGCGAGTCTTCTCCCTATGTTGCCAAAACCGTTGATAAATACTCTGACCAAGTACAATTGAACAACGATTAACACTAGATATAAAAATTACTAGGATTTTACGACGTGTTTCAGATCAGCATAACGTTTCCTTAACGTTACAGAAGTTATCCCGCAGCATTAGCCAGTTCATCCTGTGTGATCTTTTCACCCTCCAGTACCGATGCAGTATAAAGCGCAGCAGCTGCAAGCCCCATTGGATTCTTCCCAGAAACTATGCCCTTTAGCTTCGCTTTGTCAATTATCTCCAGTGCTATTCTTTGTGTCTTCTCCTTCAGCCGAACCTTGTTTGCTATTCGTGATAGACGCCTAGCCGGGTCCATGACAGGCATCTTCATCTCAAGGTTGCTCAGCAGTATGCGGTAAGATCGTGCTATCTCATTTTTGCTGACATTGCTAGCTTTCATTATATCCTTCAGTGTTCTAGGCACCCTGTTGTTCCTACAAGCGGCGTATACGGAAGCGGAGACCATTCCATTGATAGATCTGCCCTTGATCAGTTTGTTCTCTAATGCCTTACGATAAATGTATGCAGCATTCTCCTTTATGATTTCTGATAATTGCAACTTATCTGCTAGTCTTGAAAGAAGATCCATTGCGCGTATGAGATTTCTCTGTTGCGGAGTGTGAAGTTTGGTTCTGGTATCCCATGTCTGCATACGCTGGAACCTCCTCTTTGTATCTGCATCAAGCTTCTTCCCAGATGCATCCGTAGAACCCTTTCCAATGATTGTGGAAAGTCCTCTACCAACTTTTGTAAGCGATGTTGGAGGCCCCGTTCTCTTTCTGCTTGTCTTTTCCTCTTTTGTAAATGCGCGCCATTCAGGGCCTCTATCGATGGCCTTGCCAGGAACTACATAACCACATTTATTGCAAACAAACTCCTCCGTTTCTTGGTCAATTATGATCTTGCCCTTGCCGCACATTGGGCACCTATTACTCCTAGACACATAGAAGAAAAGGAGAGGCTTGCATAAAACCTGTGCTGTATCTTATTTGTTATGCTATGTCATAATGGTGGATTGACTTTTAGTAATCTTCCCTTACTATCTGCATAATATCAAGTAAAGAATTGGCCATTGAATCGATTTTATTTGAAACTTATCACTCTAATCTTTGATGTTCCGCTCTTCAAGATATTGCCGTTCTTGTCCATCGCACTCCATTCAATTGCGTCCAAGGTAGTTCCAACCTTTGCGCGCAAACGTAACTGCTTTCCAGGTTCAAGCGGGTTGTTTATTGTATCAATTTTTATCGTGTCACCATCACTTCCCACATTCCATCCTGCAGGTGCCCTTATCACTATATTAGGATCATTGAATGCAAGACTAAAAGAGTACACTGCGCTAAGAGCCAATACAGGGTTCCTGAACGTAACTCTTACGGCCTCACCTTTTTGCAATGACTTTATCTTGACAGCAAATGCAGTGCTCTTTATCACATCTAGGCTGAAATCTGAAGTAAGTGTTATCAATTTTAGATCTGGCGCCTGACCAATGCCAGTCACCTTAACCGTAACTGTGTACTTACCTCCATCTGCAAATGTATGATTATATGTTGCAGCGCCATTAGTTGTCTGTTCTCCCATTAGCTCGATCACAACTTCGCTGCCCTTCTTTATAACAAAATCGTAATTGACGAAAGGTGTGACTATGTTGTTGTTGTCTCTAAATGCTAAAGTAAATGTTGTAGGTACTCCTTGCAGCACCTGTTTTGGTGACCAGTCAAAATCTAATTTCACACCTGCTTGTGCTTGGTGTGCAAACACATCAAAAGTAATTGCGTTAGTATATATCTTGTATCCATGCTTCTCCGCAATCAGCTGCAGTGTATGTTTAGGTGGAGTAAGGAATGGAGTTTTGAATGTGTAAAGACCTTCACTCTCCCTTACAATGGAAACAGTTGTATCATCATAGAGCGCTCTAGTACTATCGGGGTCAAATGGTTCGCCCCTTGGGTTTGCAAACTTGATTGTAAAAATAGCATTTTCGCCGTTGAAATAAATTTTTTTGTCTAGACTAATTGAAACTTTCATGGGTTGTATAGCTACTTTTAGCCCAACCCTACCAGATTTTGCAGCTGCATACTGACCCTCTCCAGCAAAGACTGCTGAAATAGACATTAGGCGATCCTTTGCTGGGTTATCAAGATCGGCTGTCCATGTAGCTGTAAAAGCGCCATTTTCATCTGTGACCGCAGTTACAAGTACGTTTGAACCCGTTGCTCGTTCTTCATCAATTCTAACTGTTTTTTCGGCCAGCCCATTACCGTCTATGTCGGTAAGTGTACCACTGAACAAAACTTCATCACCAGTAGCAACTTCTGCTGTTGCAACATCAAGTGATAGAAATGTAATCGTAACTGGTTGCGCGTTTGCAACAAGAACACCTGATAGAAGAAGCATTGTGCCCAATGATATTGCTAGAGATTTAGGATAGTGCACGAGCATGTATTGCCTATTCCCTCACTATAAGTTTTTCAACCGTGTAAACATAAACGAATGAGGTAGTAAGCGATTCAATTCCCTCATAAGCCTAAATATGTTATCTGAATAAATATATATATGATAGCGAGGGGGAGTGATTTCTAATGTCTAGGCTCGTAGGCATAGACGATATAGCTATTCATGTGCCAAAATTATACATAGATTTTAAGGACTTTGCAGAGGCACGGGGTATCAACCCGGCTAAGCTAGAGTATGGAATTGGTGTAAAGATGATGGCCATGGTTGATACAAATCAGGACCCTGCCACTATGGCTGCTAATGCGTGCCTGAAACTTATGGAGAAGAACAAGTTACATCCAAAAGATATTGGTAGGTTATACGTGGCAACAGAATCAGGACTTGACGAATCGAAGGCAATGAACTCGTATGTTGTAGGCATGCTTGAACAGATCTATGGTGATGATAGTTTTGAGCACTGTGGAGGTATAGAGTGCAAGTTTGCATGTGTTAGCGGGTCATATGCGCTTTACGATAACTCCAACTGGATACGGGCAGATGAAAATGACGGAAGAGCCGCTTTAGTAGTTGTCAGTGATGTGGCAAAGTACGACATTGGTTCCAGCGGTGAATACACACAAGGAGCCGGTGCGGTTGCCATGCTCGTAAAAGAGAATCCACGTATTTTGGCGTTTGATCAAAAGGTTACTGCTACTGTGATAAAGAATGAACATGATTTCTTCAGACCGTTTGGACGCCAGACTCCACTGGTTGACGGTCCATATTCGAATTTATCATACCTTATACAGGTGAAGAAGGCTATGCTAAAGTACAAGAGTAAGGCGGTACAAGCTGGTCTTTTCAAGATTGGGCCAAATGAATCGATCATTGACCATATAGACTACATAGCTCTGCACCTGCCATTTGCGAAGATGGGCAAGAACGCATTGTCTTTCTTACTGCGTCATGAATGGCGAAACCTTCCGAAGTGGAAAGAGATAATCAAAGAGGTCGGAATGGAGGAACCAAAACCAAAAAATAATGCTGGCACGATTGAATCTATACTTACCGATAGGGAGTTCATGGAGAAGGATGAGCAGTTCAGGAAGAAGTTCATGGAAACTCCGCAGTATAAGGAGGTCTTTGAAGCAAAACTTGCCAGTTCTCTCAAAGCTTCTGAAATTATAGGAAACCTCTATACTGGATCATTGTACATGGGCTTCAGGAGTGAGGTTGAGTTTGAGCATAGAAAGGGTAAAGATCTTACTGGTAAAAGAATAGGCTTTGCATCTTATGGGAGTGGTAGCAGTGCAATGGTCTTTAGCGGCGTGATACAGCCAACATACCTTGATGTTGTGAAGCAAATGGACCTTGAAAGTGAGATAGGAGAGAGGAAGAAGATCTCGATAAAAGAAT
>CAYJTD010000003.1:0-8379 GCA_964372525.1 uncultured Nitrosopumilales archaeon
TCATATTCTTAATAATAATAATAATACATCATCATCAATCAACTCTTACATCACCACACTCCTTTCCTTCTTCTTCATGCTGTACTATTGTTATCATTATTATTATTGCACAAACTCCTAGTTAAGCTATGCAAGTCAAAATAGGTTCAAGGAAAAATTTGAAAAACATCAAAAATCAAATGTGTTGTGGAAAGTGTGCACGCCCGAATGGCTCCAATCCTATCTTGCACAGTTGTCAATTAAAGAACCCTTGTCAATTACTATAGACATAATTTTAAAGTGTGCAGAGCATGCGTGGAAGTATTTAATGTTGCACACTTGCTTCGCATCTCCAAGAGTTCAAGTTCAAAAGGCTAAATGGTTACACGAATAGATGAATTCTCAGGTATTGGATCTTTCAGAATCAGGTTGGATTTTATCTGTATTTTCGGTAGATCGTACAGTTGTTGCCATCATCAATCCTATCCATGCCAGAACACCAAGCACTCCGGCTACCGCAGCTAAAACTGTCAGCTGCAAAATAATCTCTTTCCATTCAGAAACAAGTAGAAACCAAGCGTATATTATGAACCCTACAATACCTGCAACAAATATCGTAATGCCTAAAGATTTGTTTGGCCTGGACATTGTATCGCAACTCTTACCATCATAATATATCTTTTACACGGCTCTTCTATCGTATATCGATTTAACTTTCTCGAGTGTGTCAATATCGTCAACGCTCTTATCATCCCGTATTCGTTTTATTCTAGGAAACCTCAATGCGTAACCACTATCATGTCTTTCGCTTTTCTGTATACTGTCAAAAGCTATTTCCAATACAATTTCGGGTTTAACAATTATTCTGTAGCCTTCATCCCTGAGCATGATCGGTTTCAATATTGCTGTCATTTGATCTATTTCCTCATCTGTCAAACCAGAATATGCCTTGCCGATTACCTTAAGTTCGCTATTATCACGTATTGCAAAAGTGTAATCGGATAGAACGCCTGCTCGCTTGCCATGACCATACTCTGCTATTACTATAACAGCGTCTATGGTATCAAGTTCCTGCTTAAGTTTGACCCAATGCTTTCCTCGCTTTCCTGGCTGATATGTTGAACCAGGATCCTTTAGCACCAGTCCCTCATGTCCCAAACTTCTGCTCTCGATAAACATTTGCATTATCTTTTCTTCCGAGTCCAGTGTTAGAAACGAAGCGTTAATCATCGGTTCCGTTAATGCTAATCCATTAAGCAATTCTTTTCTTTTTGTTAACACATGCTTTATTGTACTCGAACCATCTAGATACAGTATGTCATATGCTATGTAGAACACGGGTATTTCCTTTACGATATCTTGGTCAACGTTCTTCCTTCGTAGTCTTCGTTGCAGTTCATTGAAAGGTAAAGGTTTTCCATTCCTGAATGGCACTACTTCACCATCCAAAATAAAATTATTCTTTGAATTCATGGATGCATTTACGATCTCTGGGAATGCTGATGTTATATCCTCAAGCCTTCTTGAAAATATCTTTACGTTATTACCAATTTTATGAATCTGTGCCCTTATGCCGTCGTATTTGTATTCGGAGATCAACTGTTTGTTGTAATATTCCACAATCTCCTTTGCACTGGATATTACATCTGCTAGCATGAAATTAATAGGTGTAAATGGCTGCATTACAGCAGATGATAATTTGTTATCTTTCGCTAGCGTTGCTATGTAGCCTATATCACCCCCAACCAAGAATGCTTCCCTCACATCGTTGAGCTGATGGTTAAATGCCTGAGCTATAGCAAGTTCAACCAAACCACCGACAAGACCTATTCGTAATTCATTGACTAGTACTTTGACCAGATATTTAGCTTCAATAGGGGTGCAATCAACCAGCAAGCCCGTTATGATCTTCTTCTTTTCTTCAGTTGATCCCTGACCGGCAGTACCGGCTATTTTGTTGAATTGTTGATAAATATAATTGAAGGTTAGTTCTGTTTTTACTAATGGTTCTATCTTTCTGCTTATGATTGCTTTCTCTGCCAGCTCCCCCAGATCACCATGCTTGATGTATATCTTCCTAAGCTCATCTGGTTTCAAACTTGATATTTCTGTAAGAACATCCCATATCGCACTGTACCCTATATTGAGATCAAGACCTGAACCTTTTGGGAATGTATGTCCTGATAGAAACATACATGTGATTTTCAATGATTCATGATCAAGTATTTTTAAATATTCTGCAAGTGCGTTCACCTTCTCGTTCTTGCTGCTGGTACTCCTTATCCTATCGCACAAATCTGCGAATTCTATAAATGCCAAATTGACCTAAAGTATCAAGAACTCAGATTTAACTTAACTTAACTTTTGCAGCTACAACTCAAATGCCATTAAATATGCATCTTCGCCATCACGATAGTATCCTCTGATCTTGGTTTTTATCATGAGCCCAAGGTTCTCGTATAACTTTACTGCTTGTTCGTTGCTTACCCTGACCTCTAGGTAAATCTCGTCAGTTTTTCTGCTCCCCATACCTGCTATACCTTCTTCCATCAGTGCCTTCCCCACTCCCTTGCCCCGATGCTCTTCCAAAACGGCTACAGAAACTACATGCCCTTTTTTCACAAAACCTAATTTGCGGAAATTCGAAAACCCAAATTCAATTTTGCACATTATGTAGCCTACTACTTTCCCTTCCAGTTCAGCAACAATGAACGCTTCTGGCAATTCTTTAAGTATAGCCTCGAAAAAATAATCTGAATAGTGTTCTGGTAATGTTGCCATATTGATCTCTATAACGGATGGAAGATCTTCGCGTTCGCATCTTCTTATCACGTAAGGGCCAACCTGTCTAAGTGCAGTCTGCAATGCAGAAACTATTGCTAATTCTGTATTTAACCTTAATCGAACATGATTGATATGGTAAGACATTAATGTGTAGATTACATTAGCGAACTGGTTGGTATCTATCGAAAATGGTCAGCCTATTGACCACGACACGATAGTCTCTATAGTGTCAAAGCATATGCAGGTTATTACTTATTATGTTCGGGAAGACAAGAACCTAGAATTTTCTGTTGAAGATTCCCTTACCATGAAAGAAGACTTTCAGAGGCTCCTCGATAATCTTAGACCGCTTGAAATGATTGCCACACTGAGAAAAAGTGGTTATAGCTTAACTGTAATAGTTGGAAACATACCAGTTCACAAAAGCAGGCTAAAGAGCTGGATGCCTATAGTGCTTTTTGTGGCTGTCGTAGGCATAGTGTTTTACGATGGCTTCCTACGCTCTCAAACTATGAGCGGGCAGGCCTACATCAAGGATCCATGGGATATGGCCATGATCTATACGCTGTCGCTTATGGGTATTCTTGGCATACATGAATTGGGGCATATAGTTGCAGCAAAGAAGTATAAAGTAAAGGCTACTTGGCCTTTTTTTATACCTGGAGTTCCAGGATTTTCTATCAGTCCACCAACATTTGGTGCGATCATATTCTCCAGAGGTCACATGCCAAACCGTGATGTTTTGTTCGATATAGGGTTTGCAGGACCCATAGCTGGGCTAATAGTAACTATCATCGTATCTGTTTACGGTGCTATGCTATCGCCGTTGATACCTATAGAACAGGCAAGTTCATTGATGGCTGAAGCACAGTTGATCGAACTTAATCCTAGCATCCTTATGCTTGGAAGTTACTTCTTGGCTGGCAAGATGGTGGAGGGTTTTGTGCCGGTAATGTCCCCCATAGCATTTGCTGCGTGGATAGGATTTCTCATCACTTTTCTTAATCTATTACCTGCATGGCAACTTGATGGTGGGCATGTAGCAAGAGCTGCGCTAGGTCGACAATGGCACAGGAGAACAACCTTCATGAGCATCATTGCGCTTGCAGGCCTGGGCTACATAGTTATGGCACTTTTGATAATGGTAATGAGTTCAAGAGCACCAGATGCCAAACCTTTGGATGATGTATCGCCTTTATCGAAAAATAGAAAGATCATCTTTGTCTTATCGCTAGTTCTAGCATTCCTTTGTGCGCCATTGCCATTTTTGCTTAACTTCTAATCAAAGTGCAATTCGTTTAATCAAAACCATTGTTAATCTTGATTTTCATATACTGCACAAATTTCTTTAACACGATTTGTATTAATCATTGATGAAACAAAGGAGATCTGCAAAATCAAATTGGAGTACGGAAAAGCTCCCCGGTGTTTAGCTAGGGGAGGGGGGAGGGTATTTAAAGCAAAAAAGCTGATGTTGATTGAGTTGCTGATCGAATTCACTTTGTTTAGTTGGGTACTTTATGTTTCAACAAAACCTTGCTTGCATCTGAAACTACCAGCACTTTCTGTTTTGGGCCATATGCATTTAGTATGTTATGAAGCACATCCTTTGTCCTTCGAAATGTCTTGAACCCTAGTCTATGTCTTGTATAGTAATCTGGCAGCGCTGAGACCAATGAAAGTTTGTACCTTTCGCTTACTTCGTTTAGGTAAAGCAAATTTTCTATACCATCTATGTACTCTGCAGGTTTGTAAGCATAATCCATACTGATCTTGCCTTCAACAAGCATCTGTATTGCTTGAGAACCAAAGCCATCCTTGCATTCAGCCAGCAATGCTATACTGCCCTCATCTTTCACAGCATCAAGGCAGTTCCATAATGAGTTCAATGCGTATGATAATGTAGAATATCCATCGCCGGAACTTACTATCGACGCCTTGGTCTTTTCAACTTCAACCCTGCCTAGGGACTCTAGTTTTGTTATCGCTTCCTTGTGTGCATTCAAAGGTTTGTCTATGATGATATCGACAAATCCACGTCCTCCAACTACAGCTTCTATGGAGGTTGCGTCTATTTTCTCTGCAAATTTATTTGCTATCGACAATGCATTGTTGCTCACACTTGGTTTTGGCATATCGCCATCCCTTGCTTTGTATGCATCGAGCATCTCCTCTTTTCCAAACAATCTCAAAAGATAAGTTGGCGCACCTGAATATCCAAAGAGAGGATCGAAGGACGTTTTTGATAATAGTATAGAGTTGTTTAGACTTGCAAGATCGTTTGATAACTTGGATACCTGTACGTTCTTATCCTGAAATATGTTCCTGTACGTATTCAGTACGTTTGGTGATGCTTCAATCGATACGTTTTCTACATTACGCCTCTTCAGGCTGTCAGCGAGCAGCAAGGAGATCTTTGCTGTGTGCAGCGAAGGATCCAGAACTGCTATATGCGCACTACCGTTTACAGCCACAGAATCGAGTTTTGCGTTGATCTCTTCTTCGCTCATGCGCTGCTCGTCTTCTATAACATAATCAAGCAGGTTTTCTGCCTTGATATCGAGCACCGCTTCTGTACTGCCATACTTGAGCCATATCTCTGGCATGCATAAGCGTCATACACTTAAAATAAATGTGTGTTAGTAAATTTATGCAATGGATTTCGTTAAACAGATTGCAACCTTTCTTGTTAAGAGCAATGCGCTTAGGTTTGGTGTTTTTAAACTGTCAAGCGGGAAGGAAAGTCCGTATTACATAGATCTTAGGATTCTGCCTAGTTTTCCTAACTACTTTAAATCTGCTATAGGGGCGTACAAAGATGCCATAAAGAAGCGGGTAGGGTTGGACAAGTTCGACTATCTATGCTCAGTTCCTACGTCAGGACTGGTATATGCATCATCCATAGCATATGAGATTGGCAAACCCCTTGTATACGTAAGGAAGGAGACAAAGCAGCACGGCACGAGCAAGATGATAGAAGGTTACCTAAGTTCTGGAGCCAATGTTGTGATAATAGATGATGTAGCCACTACAGGTAATTCCGTCATAGATGCTGTAGAGGCTATACGAAGTAATGGCGGTATAGTAAAGTATGCAGTAGTTCTTATAGATAGGTTGGAAGGCGCATCTGATACATTAAAGAAACATGACGTGAAATTAGTTTCTGTAGCAAAGATAAGCGATATAGTCGATGTGCTCTTCGAGACAGGTATGCTTGAAGAGGACGTTTTGAAAGCGGTTAAAAAGCAGATAAAACAAAGAGCCTAAAAAGCATCTAACTTTCGTATATCATTAGTACCTTGTCTTCCAGCAGTGTATGTAAAGTATGCACTGCCCTGTAAACTTCGCTCTCCTTCTTGGCACCCGTACATACAAGCTTGCCGCTTGCGAAGAGGAGTATTACAGTTTTAGGATCGAGCATTCTGTGTATCAAGCCAGGAAATTGTTCTGGCTCATACATGCTTCTAGGTAACACCCTAGCAGCGAGTTCTAGATGTATCTTGCCTCCCAAACTAGCTGAAGCGACTATGTTCTGTATCTCTATGGAAGGCTCGTTTTCAATGGGTATACCACCTTTCTTTAATTTCTGGACCACGCTCCTTACAGCCTTTATAGATTGATCTTCTGACTTGGCACCGGTACAGACCATCTTGCCAGAACTGAAGATCAAGGTAGCAGTTTTGGGTGATTTTAGCCTAAAGACCAAACCCGGGAATTGATCTGGATGGTATTCAACGTCTGGGAAGATTTGTGTTATCATGTTAAGATTTACTGTTTGATTCACGGTTGCAGAAGCGACAACGTTTTCTATGCTAACAATCGGCTTGGTTTGCGGCATTATTGTTTCTTCCCTTCTTTATAAAGGGGGTATATATATACCTAGACAAGCCCACGAACAACTCTTCATGTTGAGATCGTCCCGTTAAGAAAGAAATGTGTTACTATGGGAAAACAGTAACTGACTTGGTCATCTGATATGCATTTTATATAACCAAAATACTTCAAAAGATCATGGCGCTCAGCATAATTATTTCGGGTTTGCCGGCTGTAGGCAAGACTACTGTAGCAAGAGCGCTTGCAACCAAATTTAATTTAAAACAATATTCTGGTGGGGACGTTCTTAAAGAAATGGCTGTTACCAAAGGATATACGATGTCTGGCAACGACTGGTGGGATACTGAACAGGGCATAAAATTCTTGGCTGAACGAAAATCTAATCCTGACTTTGACAAACAGGTTGACAATAAATTAGTAGAGGTGGCAAATCAAGGTGGTGCTGTCATTACAAGTTATACCTTGCCATGGCTTGCAAATAATACTGTAAAATTCTGGCTCAAAGGTTCAAGGGAGAACAGGGCTAAGAGAATGGCTAGCCGCGATAAAATTAGTAATGAAGAAGCGCTGAAAATTATTGCGATGAGGGACGAAGAGAACAAAAAATTGTATCATGATCTATACGGTATAAAATTTGGTGAAGATCTTTCTGTATTTGATTATGTGATCAACACAGATCAATTAAGTGTGGATGGAGTGATCGATATTGCACATACTATCGTCAACCACATATTATAGAGGTGATGCAGATGATAGACCTACCTCAGTTCAAACAGTTGATGAAGATCGATGATGATGTCACTGATGACAAGTATGGTCGTTACCCAGACCAGAGATCTATAAGGGAACTTTTAGACTATGGATTAATAGCGTTGGATAAACCTGCTGGTCCCACGAGCCATGAGGTGGTAGCATGGGTAAAGCGAATTCTGGAAATAGAAAAGGCAGGGCATAGCGGGACATTAGACCCACCTGCAACAGGCTTGCTCCCACTAGGGTTGGGCGAAG
Source organism: uncultured Nitrosopumilales archaeon (assembly GCA_964372525.1). Lineage (GTDB taxonomy): Archaea > Thermoproteota > Nitrososphaeria > Nitrososphaerales > UBA213 > CAYJTD01. Next base: position 7,606 of record CAYJTD010000003.1, read on the forward strand.
GAACCAAGGCACTCGGTGTTTTGTTGTTTGGACCCAAAGAGTACTACGCTCTGGCAAGACTGCATGCTACTGTAGATAGCGATAAACTTAGAGCTGTTGTTAAAGAATTTACGGGTGAGATTTATCAAAGACCGCCCCAACGCTCTGCTGTAAAAAGGGAGGTAAGGATAAGAGCTGTTTACGAATTCGATGCAATGGAAGAAAATGGCAGGTTGATACTTTTACGTATTTTATGCCAGGCAGGAACCTATATTCGAAAAATAATATACGATATAGGAGAGGTTTTGAGCTGTGGCGCCACGATGGCAGAGCTAAGGCGAACGCAGGTAAGCAACTTTAGCGAAAACGATGGTCTGGTTAAACTTCATGATCTTTCCGATGCATACAGCATATGGAAGGAAACTAAGAAAGAGGAGAAATTGAGAAGTATAGTAAAACCAATAGAAACATGTCTGCAGACTGTGAAGGCTACCATAATTAGGGATACGGCAGTAGATGCATTATGTCATGGAGCGCAGCTTGCTGTTCCAGGCGTCCTAAAGATACCTAGAGATTTGAAGAAGGGTGATATTGTTGGTGTGTATACATTAAAGGGGGAAGTTGTAGGTTTAGCTGAAGCTGCCTTGCCTGCACAGGAGTTAGTTGAAGCAGATAAGGGAGTGGCGTTTAATATCAGGCGAATAATAATGAAACCAAATACGTATCCAAAAGCATGGCGAGCAAAGGGAGTTAATACTAATTAATGACTGGATAAAACTGACAAGGTTTAATGAA
>CAYJTD010000003.1:8389-26235 GCA_964372525.1 uncultured Nitrosopumilales archaeon
TGAATTTACCATTTTTACGCTCAATGATTATATATGGTATTCATGTTATTCCAGTTATGACTACTGATCTTCAGCAAGTAAGACGAAAGATCTTTGATGAGTTAACAAAGATAGTTGATCCTGAAATCAATGTCTCCATAATGGAACTGCAGCTAGTAGATAATATTGATATTAGTGATGGAAGCGTTAAGGTGGATTTGCATTTAACAAGCCCATTCTGTCCTGCAGTTTTTGGCTTTAAAATTGCGCAGGACGTGAAGGACAACATAGAGAAGATAGATGGTGTGAATAAGGTTCTTGTTAATGTCAGCAATCATTTCATGGCAGAAGCGATAAACAAGCAGGTAAACGAAGGTAAGAGTAGCAGTGGCAGTGGCAGTAGTAATAGTACCTCTACTTCCGATAATTGAAGACTTGATTCGCAAAAACACTCAGGTTTCTGTTCTCACGAGTTTCGGTTCTTTCTTTTCTTTCTTGGAGAAACCCATCATATAGCCTCTAAGTAACTGTATGCCCAACGCAGGATCAACGCCTTTGGGACATACTTTGCTGCAAGAACCTGCAAAATGGCAACGCCACATACCGTGTCTGTCATCAACGATCTTCAATCGTTCATCTGTTGCCTGATCCCTATTGTCTGCAAAATATCTATACATCTGTGCCAGTGCTTGTGGCCCTGGAAATTTTTTATCTGTAGCAACTACTGGACATGCAGCATAACATAGGCCACATTTGATGCAGTAGGAGAATTGTAGATATTTGTCCAATTCCTCCGGACTCTGCAAAAATTCTTTTGTTTTGTCATCTGTTTCGATATCATTCATGATATATGGTTTCATATCCTTATGATGTTGGAAGAATGTAGAAAAATTGGGAACCAAGTCACGGACAACAGGATAGTTTGCCAAGGGCGCACAGGTAACAGTATCTGTATCAAGTTCGCTTATCTTTGTGTAGCATGCTAACCTAGGTATCCCGTTGATCATCATGCCACAGGAACCGCATGAAGCCATTCTGCAGGAGTAGCGTATTGCTATTGAATGATCATTGTAAGCTTTAGCATGAAGCAATGCATCAAGAACCGTGGTCCAGCGTTCCACAGGAACATTAAAGGCATCGTAATGAGGCGAATTGTCTTCTTTGGGAATGTATCTGTATACCTTTAGCTGTATCTTCTTGGTCATGTCATATAGCACCTGTCATTCCCGCTACGATTATTGTTCTGCTTCCATATGCAATCAGCGCTATAGCAGCTGCGACACATCCCCATGTTACACTCTTCTCCCAGCTATTACCCTGCCTCCATTCTATGAGTATAATACGTAAACCGTTGAAACCATGGATTGTAACCGTTACAAGTATTAATTCAAGTACTATAGCATAAGGCAAATTCTGGTAATTCGCAATCACATTTTCATACGCAAGACTCTGCCCATATGGGACTATCAATCGAAACATTATGTGTATGCCAACCAATACTATTGCTGCAAGTCCAGTTATATAGTGAATGTTCATCAAGTGGCTTTCTCGCATCTCACTCACCAAACAAAATACTTGCGCCGTACATCATTGCCAATGCAGCAAGTGCCATAGATACCCATATGCACGCACGCATCTTCATACTCAAGGAAGTAGGTCTGTACGGATATTCTGGTCTGCCAGGAGCGCCGACGCCCTTACCTCCATGCGCCAAGTATAAACGAACACCATTTGCTGCATGAAATACAGACATGCCTATCACAAGTATGAGTATTAGGTGCCCTTCAGTAGTTTGCGTTAGCTGTAACATCTGATCCCAAGCAAACTTGCCCTGTGCCAAGGAACTTGTTTCAATTACATGTGCTATGAAATAGGCAAGCAATCCAACACCTGTCAGTCTCTGCAACCAGTATGAAAAACGTGACCATCCATACCTAGTTGGATTTAACCAGCCTTTAATGCCTTCCCTGTTTTCTTTTTGTACCAAAATGACCGCCTTAGTAATGTCTTTCCTCTGGTTTATATTTTGTAATAGTTACCGGTTGATATACGATCTTTGATCCATCAGCAGTATAGTATGCTAATGTATGCTTTAGAAAATTTTCATCATCCCTGTTTGGATAATCCAGACGTGCGTGTGCCCCTCTTGACTCTAACCTGTTGTATGCACCCACAAGTACAACTTCGCAGGTTCTGAGCATCGAATCTAACTCCATCACATTTGTGAAGTTTGTGTTGTATTCCTTTGCTCTATCATCGACATGTTTCCATGTCCTTGCCTGCAATTCCCTCACCTTCCTTATTGCATCCGCTAAATCATCGCCTGTCCTGAAAACATATGCTTTCTCACCCATCATGTCAGTGAGTTCCTGCTTGATCTCGTAAGGATTCTCTTGTCCAGCTCCATGGAATATGCCATCGTAGATCCTCTTCTCCTCCTTTGCCACCATATCCTTAGGCATCTCTTCAAAACCATGTTCTAGTGCGTACTTAGCCGCAAACTCTCCGGTGTACTTGCCCCAAACCAAGCATTCCGCAGTTGAATTTGCGCCTAACCTATTCGCACCGTTGATACTCACACATGCAGCCTCTCCTGCTGCCCACAGTCCCTGCATCTCAGATGCTCCATCAATGTTAACATGTATGCCTCCCATCATGTAGTGGCAAACAGGTCTGACAGGTATTGGTGCTTCTATTGGATCCACCCCAGAGAACTTCATGGTGATCTCCCTTATACCAGCTAAACGTTCCTTGATCGTCTCATCTCCCAAATGCCGTAGATCAAGAAGTAGGTAGTTCATTCCTGTTGCTTCATCGTGAAAACCTCTATCCTCCAGTATTTCCCGAATCATCCCCCTAGAAACAACATCTCTGGATGCCAGCTCTAATTTATTGGGCGCATATTTGGTCATGAATCGCTCTCCATCCTTGTTGATCAAATGTCCACCCTCTCCCCTTGCACCTTCGGTTATCAGTATACCAGAAGGCAGTATGCCTGTTGGGTGGAACTGAACGAACTCCATGTCCTTTAATGCTATACCAGCACGATATGCCATATCAAGACCATCTGGCGTTGACGATAAACCATAGGTTGCAAAAGAATAGATTCTGCCAGCACCACCAGATGCTATTATACATGCTTTTGCCTTGAAGATGTTAAAATTCCCGCTATGGATTTCAATTGCAGTCAGTCCTCTGAACTGGTGATCATCATGGAGAATGGATGTCACATACCATTCGTTGTAAAAATGGATATTGCCATACTTTAATGCAGTATCATAAAGTGTTTGCATCTGGTAAAATCCTACTTTATCCTGTGCAAATGTTGCTCTTGGAAAGCTATAACCACCAAACCATCGCTGTGCAATTCTACCGTCTTCTCTTCTTGACCATGGCATCCCCCAGTGTTCCAGTTGATAGACTTCGCTTGGCATTGTATAGACCAGTCGCTCAACTGTATCTTGGTCTGCAAGGAAATCGCTGCCCTTTATCGTATCATATATGTGGGAATCAAAATTGTCACCAGTTTCTGGGAATAAAACTGCGGCAGTTCCACCTTCTGCAGATACAGAATGTGAACGCATGACTTGCACTTTAGATATCACTGCTATGCTTAACTTCGTGCTAGTTCTAGCGGCTTCTATTGCAGCTCGAAGACCAGCAAGGCCAGAACCAACTATGATTACATCGTGCTCAATCGTATCGGACAATTCCGCTAACGTATCTAATTCTGCTGTATTATAGTTAATCTATTCTAACGCATAGTACTGATTTTTCTGCAATGATGAATACCACGCATTAGCAAAGGCAATACTGGTCACTTTTAGGGTAATTCATATGTGTGGTACCTACTGGATTATATCTATATCGCTAGTGATTAAATAAATGAGGTGCGGTGGGAAAATTATACACATTTGTGGTTATTCTATGAAGATACGAACTGTTTTTCAATCGCGTCTAAGTAATCTTCAACATCTTCTTTCTTAGCTATCTTCCGAAGATAATCACGATCTATTAATTTTGAAAATATCTTTAGTAGTGCTGCTGCTTGTTCAATATCTCTTTGTGGATTACTTTTCCAGAATTTTGCCTGATACAATCTATTTACTATCAGATCTTCTGGTGCAGCCACACTCAATTCAAATTCTTTTATCTTAAATTTCCTTATTTTATCTGGATCTCCAGAGTAGGATTCGTCTATAACTTGCACAATAATATTAAGCTCCTGATTGTACCAAATTCCACTTTCTTTTCCAAATCCTAGAGCGTTAAGTAATTTTTCAGCAAGAAGTTTATTATTTACAACTATATCTATATCGGCTGTTTCAAATTGACCACCCGTATAGACCTCTATAGCTTGCCCGCCCACAAGGACGACATCAACTCCAGCCTTGCGTAATTTTTCTGCAAAGAATCCAAGAAATAACATTCTTCGTTTAAATCTATTTTTTTCTTGTCGCATCTGTTTGTATTCTGCAGAGGTTTTGAGACGAACTCTTTCTGATGATGACACTATAACGCACCTAGACATCTTTTAGAACAAATGTATCACCATTTTGTTCAAATAATTCATTGAATGCTATTTGTGATGATGCAATAAGAGCAGATAGTTCTCCACTAACTCTTCTAGACAAAAGATTTTCTACATCTATATTTTCAGGTATTATGTCTAATGGTAACTTTCGAATCTTATTAGAAAGTCCAACAATTTTAGATGTTCTTTCTGCCTGCATTTCTGGACTTGTCCACACTTCCAAATCTACCGGCATTGGTTTTTGTTCTTTTCCTTTTACTGAGCGCAAAAATGTTGCTAATGTATTTCCTACGCTGTTTGTAAGTTGATAGACTGTTTGGTTACCTGTCGTTACATATTCTACAATACCAAGGTCTGCAAACTCTCTTACATAACGATAAGTTGCTGCTGGATCTAATCCTTTTGATATGGCAATTTGATAAGCTGTCATAGGTTGCTTTGCTTCTGCCAGACTTTCAAGTATATTGAAACGTATTTTCCCTCCAAATAGTTCTTCTACTCTTGCTTTCGCCATATCTCTACGCGTTCTTTTCGTCTTAACCAGTATATAAATACTTAGATTTCAAGTCTAGGGATTTATATACATTCTGTTCGGTAAGACTTAAATATATCTCTGGTGATATTGCCTGTGATACACGGTGATTACAAGTTGGATGCAAAGAGTCGGAAGCTCCATTCCACGAGGCTTCTCACGCTTCTATGTTCTGAGTTTGCTCAAGGAACAACAACTAACGGGGAAGGAAATTATAGAATCTGCATCTAGGGAAAGTGGCGGGATGTGGAAGCCGTCTCCGGGTTTAGTTTACCCATTGCTAGGCAGGCTGTTGCAGGAAGGCTTGATTGAGGAAAATGCCAACGGAAGATATACCATAACTAACAAGGGAATTGATATGCTGACCGATCTGAGTTCCATACAAGACGTAATAAAAAAGCAGTTAGATGTATTGATGAAAATAAGCAACGTAGGCAAGTTCTTGGCGCTAGATGTGTTAGATAGGGTAACATCGATGGGAGTTATGCTAAGCGACAACCTTGACAAGATGGGAAAGGAAGAAAAGGAAAAATACAAAAAGTTCCTTACCTCAGAACTCAAGAAAATGGAAGAAGCGGAGAGAGGTAAAGAAAAAGTAAGCGTAGAGTAACCGAACTATACTCTTTTTATTCGCATAACTTTTTATTTTATTATACTAACACGTTTTTGTTGGCCGAGCACATACTAGAGTTACCGATAGTAAGTGAAGAGGAAGATAACATTTGTCTACCATTGGTGATAAGCGTAGTTTCTAGGTACTGGAACGAGGATATTTCCATCAGTGAAGCCAGAGAGATTGCAAAGATGTACCCTAAGAGTAAAGGCAGTATAATGATGGAAGGTATTGAACTGGCAGAGAAGCATGGCTTAAAATCCTACATCTATCGTGGATCGTTGCAAGATCTGCAGAAGCGAATAGACCAGGGTCTTCCCCCAATTGTGATCTTACCTGGTATACAGGAAACAGTTCAGCATGCTACCGTAATATCGGGCTATGATGAAAGCGTCAATAGGGTGTTAACATATTTCCCTGAACATGACAAAATAGGTGCTATCACATACAAACAGTTCAACGAACAGTGGAAACAGGACGATAACATCACTATGATCATAGTCCCAGATGATATGAGCAAAATTGTGGAAAAGGACGAACTTGTGTTCCTGCAATCCAATAGGTTGTGTTTCATAGCCGAAAAGTTGCACCTACAGGGAAAGTACGAGGAGGCTGTATCGACACTTTTGAAGGCTGGGGAGATTGAATCAGAGAATCCAAGAGTGTGGAGTCAGCTTGGAACGCTGTATAATGAGAAGAATGATGAGGAGGCTGTACAATGTTATCAGCAAGCGATAAAGCTTAATTCCAAATTCTATCTGGCCTATAGAGGATTGGGCAACTATTATCTGAAAAAGAAGGATTATGCTAATGCGGAAAAATATTACTCCCAAGCGATAACAATTAACGAGTTCAGGTTTGGCCCTATATACAAAAACCGTGCAATTGCAAGAATTGAATTAGGTAATAAGAAAGGTGCCACTGATGATTTTAGCACGTATTTGGAACAATGCCCAGACGCATTAGATAAAGGTAACGTGAAAGAAATGATCAAGCAGCTGGCAGTGTAGCAGCTCTTCATAGATTATGCTCTGATTTAGGATTGTTCATCGTTGAATATCATTTTTTCGTATCGTCTGATCTTTTTACCAGTAATTCCATTATGTCATGCTTTGTTATAACGCCTCAGCTTGAATGGAAGTAAGTTCCTCTACCGTAGATTATCCCCTACTTTGATCCTGACTATACAAAATATAATTGTAGTTCTTTGTCCTTGCATGCACAAATCGGACAGTCTGTCCCGTAAAAATATAAACAGCCTGTATTATACCCCATTAATGGACTGTGTTTTTTGTTCTATAATCAGTAAAAAAAGTCAAGCAGCCAATATATTCGAAAATGATGAAATTATTGCCTTTATGGATAAATTCCCGATCAATCCTGGGCATACTCTGGTTTTACCAAAAAAACACCACCAAACCATAGTTGATATGTCTATAGAAGAAACTGGTAAACTATTTGGCTTATCATCGCATCTGGCTAAAGCTGTAATAAAAGCTGTGAATGCTGATGGCTTTACGCTCGGACAGAATAATGGTGAAGCTGCGAATCAGATTGTTCCGCATGTTCACGTACACATAGTTCCACGATTTAACAATGATAGCGAAGTGGGCAGATGGCCTTCTAGAAAAACTGCGTCGATAGAGGAATTGAATAATATCGCTGCTAAGATTCTGAAGTATGTTGAACCAATATCATTATAGCATCAAATAGAATCAATTCTGTAGTTCTTTTACTATTGACTCCATGTCTGCACTGGTTAGGCCAACTCCTTCAGCAGCATCTCTTCTGCTTACTATCTCACCGTTGTCAAATGCTATCATCGTAGGTATCGATTCTATCTTGAACATATCCCACAATGGATTATCATCTTCGTTCATTGTAGCACCAATTATCTTATATGATAATTTCCCTTCATACTTTTCAAACACTGGTTTAAACTTTGCGCAGAAAGGACACCAGTCGGCATAAAATAGAACTAGATACTTGCCCTTACTCTCTACTATGTCGGGCATGAAATCTTCGTGATCATTTATAATTTCCATGATAGCCATCTGTTCATGTATGTATTTAGCGCTTTCGAAAATAAGCACGTAACATAAGTTAACTTCCTTGAATTTTTGTATAAATCATTGTAGTCTATACCGCAGCAGTGCCGCAACCTTACCCAAATTCTCCAGCATTTTACCATCTTCAGTTTTTGATGAAATGATCTCGATCTTGGCACCAATTTTAAGTGAAAGTTCTTCAAGGTAGTCTACTATATCCTGTTCGACAGAATCAAAATCCAATGATGCGCAACCTGTGCACGCGGTGCCAAGCGTCTCCTGTTTTGTCGGTATTAGTTTGTCTAAATCAACGATCTTTTCGGTCTTTGTGTTACACCGCTTGCAAGCCACTTCGAGCCTAACCTTCCGCATGTTATCTGCAACAAGAACCATTTCTGCAGCGCCAGCTTGGAGTGAAGTGATAACATCATCCAAACCATAAGTGACTAGACCCTTGTCAGAATGCACCTCTGCAAATAATCTCTGAACCAGTTTTTTCTCTTCAACCAACCTGTATTCCTGTAAAATATCCTGTGCCTTTTCGACAGCCTCTCTAACACCCTCGCTGCCAGCATATGCACCATCAAGTACGGCTAAAACATTATTCTGTAGCCTATAATCAAGATAACTATTCTTAAGAAATTCATCCTTCGTGGGTCCAGGACCTGCAACTATCAAACTTTCAATCTTGCGTTCATCTATAAAAACAGTTTTTGCGTGTGCGGCAACCCTATGGAAATAATCATTCAATTCCATCTCTCGCAATCTTTCATACCTTCTTTGTGATTGGCCGCCAGCTCTATGCTTCCCTGAAACACCTGATGATAAGGTTTCAGCTATCTCCAGTCTATCACCAAGCAAAACTCCAAGTCCAGCTTCAGTACTATCAATTGAGAGTATCCCCATTATTTTCTCTTCTTTCAACATATCCTTTAGTATGTCTGTATGAAAATGATCGTCGCATCTGTAAAGGAATGTTTGCAACGGTTTTGGAGGAACGACTTCATGCGTTGTTATAACTTCGCTACCAGCACCATTGGTTGGCAAGGCACCACAGAATATTACAAGTCCATTTTCTGGTGTCTCATTATACAGTTTCAGTCGTTGCATTGTTTTGGTCAAGGCATCTAGTACATGATTTCTAGTTGTATCTGATTTTATGTTTGATGCTGTACCATATTCTTCCCGTAAAGTGGCCACTACTTCATGTATCGCCTTCCTAGGTGGAACGTAGAGCGTTACAAGTTCTGTGCCCCTTCCACTTTTATTTGAAAGCTCTTCAAGAATTCTTTTCAATCTGTAGAGCTTTACAGAATCATACTTTCCCATGTTATGCGCAACTATCGAGCGTGTATAATATTAAGGTTATATGCATGATAGTTGTTTGTTGATGTAAATTTGTTACCGAGACTTGAATACATAAAACAAACAAGACGGAGACTTGGGATAACACAACGAAAGTTAGCATCACTCACTGGTATTAGCACATCAATGATCAACCAAATAGAATCTGGTAGATGCAAACCCAGTTATGAAACTGCACGAAAGATCTTTGAAATTTTAAGTTCGTTGGAAGAGAAGCCTTCATTGCGTGCAGGTGATATATGTACCAAGAATTTGATCCATATATCTAAATCTGATTCCTTGCATAACGCTATAGAATTAATGCATAAACACTCGGTAAGTCAGATTCCTGTTTTTGATACATCAAAACCTGTTGGGCTGATAAGCGAAGAAGGTCTGATACAGTATATGGTAGAGAAGGAAGAACATGATTTAAAGAACATGAAGGTTGAAGAGGTTATGGACCCACCACCACCAATAGTAGATACAATGACTCCTGCAAGGACATTGGTACCACTGGTACGATTTTCTAAATGTGCACTTGTAAGTAAAAAAGGAAATGTGATAGGCATAATTACTGCATCGGATACCCTGAAAATGGTCGAATGATTACTGGATATCAAGGAGTTTCACCTGTCTTGCAACATTGTGTACTTTAGTTTGTCCTATGCTAGATTCTTTTCCACCTTCCTCGTGTATATGCCCACAGAATTGAAAAAGTGGTTGTGTCTTTTTTACGAACTCTCCTATTGCTACAGAACCTACATGCAAGCCTGAGCCAACTTCATCAAGAAAACCCTTTGACGGGCAATGGCTTATGAATACAAACTTGTCTTTACCAGAAAATTTATCGAGTATTTCCTTAAATTGCGTCTCTGTCAATTCATATGGAGTATTGAACGGGCCAGTATTGCCTCCCCCACAACCAAAGAACGTTAAACCATCGATCTCAATACTCGTGCCATGCAGGTTTGTCCAACCCAGCTCTTTACAAACAACTTCCATCTCATCAGGAGTCTCAAAATTGCCCGGAATAGCAAGTACATCCACATCAAATTTTCCTATAGCTTTGGCAGCATCAATGGTTATGCCATGTACAGGAGTGATATCTCCACAGCATAGAATCAGATCACATTCTTTGGAACTTTCCTTTACCTTCGCTATAATCGATCGATCTCCATGAACATCAGAGAATGCTAGCACTCGCATCTTTACTCTTCATGTGGCTCGGAAAATTCCACAAGAACGCCATGCATCGATTTAGGATGAATAAAAGTTATCTTTCTGCCATAACTGCCTGGCCGTATGCCACCTATGACCTGCACACCTTTGCTTGTGGCATTCTCTACGTCTTTCTCTATATCATCAGCTGTGATCGATATGTGATGAATTCCTTCACCCTTTGTGGTAAGAAACTTCTTGATTGGACTGTTATCATTCAACGGTTCCATAACTTCTATGGTAGTATCTTGTAACTTCAACATGGCCATCTTTACCCCTTCATGTTCAACGGTCATGAACTTTTTGTCATCGAACTTCAAGATTTTTTCAAATTGCTTTACAGCTTCTTCCACGTTATTAACAGCGATTGCCACATGATCTATTCGCATATTATAATCACCTAGAAACTAATCTTCGGTTGGTATATGCCAAATACCTCCCTAAAGGTGTTGCTTATCTCGCCAGTAGTTGCATAGTTCTTTACAGCATCTATTATGAATGGCATAAGGTTCTCATCGCTAGAAGCTGTTTTCTCCAACTTGGATAAAACTTGTTCCAACTTTCCTTTGTCCCTAGTTGCCTTCAACTCCTGCAGTCTATGAACTTGTCTCTTTTCGATTTCAGGATCTATTACATGAATCTTAGGCTCGGCAATACTTTCATCTATGAACTTGTTAACACCGACAATTATCCTCTTACCTTCATCAACCTCTTTCTTTATCTTGTATGCATTTTTCCTGATCTCGTCTTGGAAGAATCCCTTTTCTATAGCAACTAGAGAACCGCCCATGCGGTCTATGCGCTTCAAGTACTTGTAAACCTCTTCCTCTATCTTGCCAGTTAGATGCTCTATGAAATAGGAACCGCCTACAGGATCTACGGTTTTTGTCACACCACTTTCATACGCAAGAATTTGTTGTGTTCTTAGTGCTATCTTCACCGCTTCTTCTGTAGGCAATGCAAGTGCCTCGTCCTTAGAATTAGTGTGCAGCGATTGACCACCTCCTAGTACTGCTGCAAGAGCCTGCATTGTAACTCTGATTATATTGTTGTCAGGCTGCTGTGCAGTAAGTGATTCTCCGCTAGTTTGAACATGAAAACGTAAGTGTGTTGATTTTGGATTTTTAGCATGATATCTTTCCTTCATTATCTTAGCCCAGATCTTCCTTGCGGCTCTAAACTTGGCTACCTCCTCAAGAAATTCTATTGTACAACAGAAGAAGAATGACAATCGTGGTGCAAAGGCGTCAACTTTAAGGCCACGCTCTATACATGCATCCACATATGCAATCGCATTTGCATATGTAAATGCTAACTCTTGAATAGCATTACACCCAGCTTCTCGCATGTGATAACCCGATATACTGATCGGATACCATTGTGGAACGTGTTTTGAACAATATTCAACAGAATCAACAAACAAGCGCATTGAGGGTCGTGGTGGATAGATGTAGGTATTCCTTGCAATGTATTCCTTGAGTATATCATTCTGCAGTGTGCCACGCAATGCCTTGGGTGAAACACCCTGTGATTCTGCCACTCCTATATAATACGAAAGTAATGTGGTAGCTGTAGAGTTTATCGTCATAGAAGTGCTTACCTTATCCAATGGTATGCCATCGAAACATGTCATCATATCTTTCAATGAGCTTATAGCAACACCGGTTCTTCCAACCTCTCCTTCCGCATGAGGATCATCCGAATCGTAACCTATCTGTGTTGGAAGATCGAATGCTAAACTTAATCCTGTCTGTCCATTTTTGAGTAAGAACTTGAACCTATTGTTAGTCTCCTCTGCACTTCCAAAACCAGTGTACTGGCGCATCGTCCACAAACGCTGTCTATACATTTCAGGATAAACGCCTCTAAGGTATGGATACTTGCCAGGCTCTGCGTCTTTACTGTCATACTTTTTAGTATCGCTTTTCTTGTATACTCGTTTTACAGGTATGTTCGAATCGGTTTTGTAAGACTCTACCATTTGATTGATCACCTTAGAATATTTTTTGCAAGTTCCTCGGCAGCTTCATAGGGATCTATTTTCTTTGTTAATAATTGATCAATACATTCTTTATACCTGTCACTCTTCCCCAATTTTTCATACACCTTCTGCCCCACCATATTCAAAATCATATCCATTAGTTCAGCCTCAACTCTTTTACGTTCTAATTCTTTATAACTGCTACTTCTTACTTTAATTATTTCCTCCATTGCCTTTACCAGTTCTTTTATTCCCTTACCAGTCCGTGCTACAGTTTTGAAGACCTGTGGATTCCTTGAAGTGCTTCCAATTAAATCACGGACGTCGTTGAACAATTTATTTGCACCCGTTAAATCGCCTTTGTTGATAACGTATACATCGCCAATTTCTGTTAAACCAGCCTTTATTGCCTGTATACTATCTCCTGTCTGTGGATTGAATACGACTACAGTAATGTCAACAATCCTTGAAATTTCAATATCCAATTGACCAGCGCCAACACTTTCTATTATTATTATTTTGAATCCCGCAGAATCTAATACGCGGATTGCATTTCTAACTGCTTTAGACATACCTCCCATTGCGCCACGAGAGCCCATGCTTCGTATGAAGGTGCCATCATCCATTACATGCTTCTGCATTCTAACCCTGTCACCAAGTATTGCACCACCAGATATGGAACTTGTAGGGTCTACCGCAAGGACAGCAACTTTGTATCCAAGAGATCTGTATTCTGGAATGAGTTTATCTATCAGAGTGCTTTTGCCTGAACCGCCTGGACCAGTAATTCCTATAGTATGAGCGTCTCCTGTTTTTTGAAATATCTTCTTTACTAAAGCTCTGGCATCTTCCTGATCATCTTCTATTAGTGAGATTGCCTTCGCAACGGCGGATCGCTCGCCCTTTAACAACTGTTCTACTAATTGCCTCTCCACATTCTCTGCTTCGGGCTTTCCCATTAAAAAGATAGTCCTTTTCTACCCAGCCACTAAAGATTTTAAGACCCTGTTAGGTTTACAAGTATATGCAACAGCAGCAACAAAAACCCTTACGTGTATTAGTAGCAAAGTTAGGTCTGGATGGTCATGACCGTGGAGCTTTAGTATTGTGCAGGGCATTCAGGGATGCTGGCATGGAAGTTATTTATTCTGGGTTGTTCTGCACGCCCGAACAGGTTGCAAAGATGGCCATTGATGAAGATGTCGATGCTGTTGCAATGAGCCTGTTGAATGGTGCGCATACAACGCTCTTCCCTAAGGTTGCAAAGAAGTTAAAGGAAAAGGATGTGACTGATATTTTGCTAGTTGGTGGTGGAATCATACCGGAGAAGGATAAACAGGTACTCGAGCAAGGGGGCGTTACTGGGAACTTTGGTCCTGGAACTCCCTTACAAGAAATAATAGATCATATAATGAAGAACGTAAAGAAGAGAAGATAAGATAAAATATTCTTTATTTAAACTTCAGGCTCTTTTGGCCACATCATCTTTCTGAGCTTCTTGCCTACCTTTTCAACTTCATGCTGCTCTATCTGCTTCATATAACGCTCGAATGCAACCTTACCCTCTTTTTCATATACGCTTACCCATTCTTCTGCAAACTTCCCCGATTGTATCTCTGACAACACTTCTTTCATACGCTTCTTTACATCTGCATTTATTATTGCGGGACCTCGTGTCAGTCCTCCATACCTAGCTGTTTCACTTACCCTGTTATACATGCCTGTTATGCCATACCGCTGTATCAGATCAACAATTAGTTTTAGTTCATGCAAGCATTCAAAATATGCGATTTCAGGCTGGTATCCACTTTCAACTAGCGTTTCAAAGGCGTTCAATATCAATGAATGCGCGCCTCCACACAGGTCAACCTGCTCACCAAACCAGTCCGTCTCAACCTCTTCCTTGAAGTTTGTTTCAAGCACGCCAGCTCTTGTACATCCTATTCCTTTTGCCATTGCCAGAATTCTGTCCCACGCTCTTTTAGTAGCATCCTGATGCACTGCTACCAATGCAGGCGTGCCAAAATTCTCTAGATATAATTCCCTAACGCGCTGTCCCGGCGCCTTTGGTGCAACCATTACAACGTCGACATCTTTTGGAGGATCTATCCATTGCCAATGTATTGCAGCTCCATGCGAAAACCCAAGGGCTTGTCCACTTTTCAAATTAGGTGCTATCTCCTGCTTGTACACTCTTGCCTGCTCCATATCAGGAATCAATATGTGTATTATATCGGCGTTCTTTGTTGCTTCGCTAACTTCTCTAACATCATGGCCCTCTTTCTTGGCCTGCTCCCAGCTCTTTCCGCCTTTGCGCAAACCAACTATAACCTTGATACCTGAATCTTTCAGATTGTTTGCCTGTGCATGCCCCTGAATTCCATAACCAATAACAGCTACAGTTTCGTTCTTTATCGCATCAAGTTTTACCTGATCGTCCATCCATTGCTTTGCCATGCACACCCTTCCCCAGTACAATATTAAAACTATGCTAGATGTGTAAACGCTTAGAACATTGCTTGCACTCTACTACCACTTTCTTTCCTTCATTATTGATTACTGCAAATTTTTTTGAACCGCATTCAGGACAAACTGGGCAAGCTCTCAGACCTCTCATCTTACCACTCCTGAGGCTTTGTATCTGATTGCGAGATAACTCTCACTCTTTGCACCCCATCTACATTTTTTATCACTTTTGCAACTGAACTTGGTACCAGTAATTCCCAAGCATTTCCTTTTAGCATTAGACCGCGTATCTTAGTTGCATTGTACTTCGCTCTGTCGTAGAATTTTATTTTTCTAATTTTAATTCCAGCCTTTTGCATTAACATAGACACATATGGATTTCCAGTATAAACAAGATCAAAATGTGGTAGAAATGATCTTAAATGTCCTATCCAGCGAGCGTTATTCTCATCATTAATCAATGGCACGATGTAACATTTAGCAAGATCTATTTTACCTTCTTTTAATGCTTCATGGATCATCAGTATTCTTTCTCCAGCTGTAAACGGATCCTTTTCAATGAAGTTGAACTGCGCACTTGCTATGGCAATTACAAGTTCATCGCATTCCTTCAAGATGCTTTTTACTAATTGTAGATGTCCTTTATGGAATGGCTGGAACCTGCCTATTATTAGTGCACGCATAACACAGCCAATACATTCTTTTAATTAAAACTATTTGTGAGATGATTAGATTACTTCTTCTCCTTCCCTTCCCGATTCTATATCTATTGCCCGTGTTACTGTAGAAATAAAGATTTTACCTACAGAGGAATTTTGTCGAATGCAGTCTATTACCACATCTTCTTTATCATCTGGAACAATTACCTCTATTACATATTTGTCGCTAAACTGTGGTCTAAATATTTCCGTCCCCTTTGAGGCATGGATCTCGGGCGGGGGATTTTTCCCGCGCCCGCGTTTTTTTGCTATCGTCATTCCACCTACAGGGATCTTTTTGAGCGCTTCGCTAATCGCCATAACCTCATTTTTTAGAAGTATTGCCTGTATTAGCTTCAAGGGACTTTATTCAGGTTGGATTTGGCTAAATAATATTTCGAGCTTTTTCAACTTTGAGAATTATCTATACTTTCTTATATTAACATCTTAAGAAATGAGATCGTGCCAATAGATACTGGCGATACAGCGTGGATGCTTATAGCATCGAGTCTGGTGCTATTGATGATACCTGCACTGGGATTGTTTGAAGCAGGTTTGTTACGAAAAAAGAATGCCGTTTCGATTTTTATGCAGATATTTTTTGGGCTGGCGCTTTTGAGTGTCATGTGGTTCACATTTGGATTCAGCCTAACATTTGGCCCTGATGATACAGGAGGCATAGCCGGTAACTTGGATTGGGCGTTTCTGAAGAGTGTTCCCTTTGATGATTCTTTAGAACAATATGCACCAACCATACCTGGAGTTCTGTTTGCTAAATTTCAAATGATGTTCGCTGTAATCACTCCTCTATTACTTACAGGCGCAATAGCGGAACGGATGAAATTTAGTGCTTATGTTATTTTCATCGCAGCCTGGAGTGTATTGATCTATTATCCACTAGTACACTGGATCTGGGGAGGAGGATGGCTTGGTGCATTAGGCATTGTTGATTTTGCTGGCGGTATAGTAATTCACACAAGTGCGGGTATGGGTGCACTTGCAGTTGCATTAGTTCTAGGAAGAAGGAAAGACTTTGGTCCTGCGATCATGGTACCGCACAGCATACCGATTGCTGTGTTAGGTTCATCTCTCTTATGGCTTGGCTGGTTTGGATTCAATGCTGGAAGTGCTCTAGCTTCTGGTGGAGTAGCTGGTAACACTGTGATCGTTACACATCTGGCCTCTGCTGCTTCCGCTTTGATCTGGGTTGGGCTTTCATGGGCAAGAACAGGAAAACCGAGTGTTGTTGCGGCAATTAACGGTGCCATAGCTGGATTGGCTGGAATAACACCTGCCTCTGGCTTTGTGAGTGTAGAGCATTCTTTCGTGATAGGGGTAGCAGTTGGAATCTTGTCATACATGGGTGTGATTTTGTTCAAAGAGAAACTCAAGATAGATGATGCGCTTGATGTCAGCTCCGTACATGGTGTGGCAGGAATTGTTGGATCGCTTTCAATTGGGTTATTTGCCAGCTCATTGATTAATCCAACTGGGCCAAATGGATTACTGTTTGGCAATCCAGAGCAGTTACTACTGCAAGGAATTGGGGTTGGTATAGCTGCAGCGCTAGGCTTTGGTGGAACTTTTGTTATAATGAAGATCATAGATGTTCTGATGGGAGTAAGAGTTTCACGTGAGGTTGAAGATATAGGTCTTGATATAGGTGAACATGCAGAACAGGCTTATTCTGAAGAAGAAGAATTCAGACTGGAATTCGATAGGGAAAGACGGGAAGAACGCAAGGATTAACATAACATTATTTTCCTAGCTTGTTCTTCTCCACCTCTATCTCTTTTGTAGCTATCTTCTTGAATAGGGGTTCAACGTTACCAATCTTGTGATTAGATTTTATTAATAATTCAGATGCCGAGTCCCACTTTTGCTCATGCACAGAACCTGCCAGATTCAATTGTTTCCACATCTTCTCTGCTGAAAATGGCATATATGGCTCTAACAAAATTGCCAGTGTGCGAACAGCATTAACAGATATGTAAATGCAATTGTTTGCACTTTCTATGTTAGCCCAAGGTTCCTTTTTCTGGAAGTATTGATTAAAGTGAGCAGAGAATTTCAGTATTCTTTTCAATGCCTTATCTATTTCATTCCTCTCAAGTAATTCATTGACTTCATTAGCTATTTGCTTGATTTCATTAATACTTTCGTTATCAGAATCATCATTATCTTTGGGTTCGGGAACAATTCCATTGAATTTAGTCTGTGCAAAACTTAAGGCCCTGTTTACAAAATTTCCCACGTTTGCAATAAGTTCGTTGTTTATCCTTGCAGCGAAATCATCCCAGTCAAAGTTCAGGTCTTGCTGGCTGTACGGTGTTATCAGTGCTATGTAAAAACGCAAATAATCCGCTGGATATCTGTCAAGAAAATCTTTCAGGCTGATGTACCAGTTCCTGCTCTTCGAGATCTTCTGTG
>CAYJTD010000004.1:0-7298 GCA_964372525.1 uncultured Nitrosopumilales archaeon
TGTTTAACAATCTTTTGTTAATATCATAAATTCTACATTTTAACATACATTCTCTTGTATTAAAGGGTATGGACACAGCTAGCAACTAATGCTGAATTTCTCTCAAAAACATGTCATGTTTTCACATATATTTTGATGTAGATCGTTTAGATCGTTAAAGTGAAAGCATCTTGCAAGATTTGTTGTAAAGAATTTTTTCGCCGATCATCTTTCCTGCTATGAAGCTGAAACCTAAACCATGGCCAGAATAACCTACTGAAATAAGAAAATTTTTTGCGTTTGGCACAGAACCTACCAATGGCAGCTGATCCTTTGTAAATCCCATTATGCCCGACCACCTATATGTTACTATGGATTTGATCGATAATTTATGCAACAGACATTCCAGTTTGTTCTGTATTTTCTTTGTAGTGATCATTCTGTAACCAGTTTCTCTGACAGGGTCGATCTCCCTGAAACCACCTATAAGTATACGGCCATCTCGTAGCTGTCTCCAATACTCGTATCCGTAATTTGCATAGAATACACCATTGAATAATTTTCTACATGGCTTTGTAACAAGCACTTGTCCTCTAACAGGTTTTATCATATTTCTGAAATATGGATAAACTAATGGTGTATATGCGTT
This sequence comes from uncultured Nitrosopumilales archaeon, assembly GCA_964372525.1. Lineage (GTDB taxonomy): Archaea > Thermoproteota > Nitrososphaeria > Nitrososphaerales > UBA213 > CAYJTD01. Next base: position 629 of record CAYJTD010000004.1, read on the forward strand.
AGTTGCTAAAACTACATAATCAGCTATTACAACTCCATGTTTTGTTTTTATTTTGAATACGTTGTTTCTTTTTTCAATCTTAACTACAGGAGTATTTTCGAAAACCTGCGTGCCTTCATTAACTGCTATTTTTACAAGTGCTCTTACGAATTTTACAGGGTTTATCTCACCATCATATGCATTAAATGCAGCCCCGTAGAAATTATTACTTGAAAGCAGTTTGTTTGTATCTCTTTGCCCTATTATTTTATAGTTGAAACCGTCACGTTTCAACAAGGCAACACTTTCGTTAATATCGTCCATTTCGTTCTTACTAGCACCCACTAGGTAACTACCAGAACGCTTGTACTCACATTCAATATTGTTTTTTGCAATATGTTTTTCGAGCAAAGCATGATTTTGCTGTGTTAACTTCCATACTGCCTTGGCCTTTCTATGCCCATAACGTTCTATGGCTTTGTTGTAATAGTCAGATGTTCCAGTCAACAGAAAACCAGCGTTTCTACCAGATGCCTTGCTCGCAATGGTTTCACTTTCTAGCAACACAGTTTTGCACTTGTTGCCAAGCCAGTAGGATATAGATGCGCCAGTTATACCAGCACCTATTACAACTACATCAGTATACGTATCATGCTTTAGTGCTGGAAAGATAGTTTTTGAATTGAGCCAGTATGACATGCTTTTACCCGTACATGTCATGCCTAAATAGCGACTGTATGTCTGTTATCATCTGATATATGCTATCAGCATCACCAGCATCTGGCTGCATTTTAAGGTATTTTGCCAAGTTGGATAACGCATCACCATAAAGCTTCTTTTGATAAAATATGAGCCCCTTGTCCCTGAACTCCTCTGCAAGTTTTGGGTCTATCGCTATTATCATGTCCGTAGCTGAAAGCGCTCTGTTATAATCATATGAATGCATGTAAGCGTCCTTGAGATTTCTTAGCATCCTTATGAGTATCTGTTCGTTCGTAACAGAACCAATAAACCTTTGCTCAAACCTAATCTGTCCGTTGTAAAGCTGATCCAGCAAGTGCTGAAAATCTTCCTGTGCAAGTATTCTACCCTTGTTGAATGTATCTATAACAATTACAATGTCATGATACACGTGCTTGACTAGAAAATGTCCGGGGAAGCCCACGCCCTGCAGTTCAAATCCTACCCTTCTTGCAAGTTCCATGTAAAGTACTGACAGGGTTATTGGTATGCCAGCTTTGCGTGCTATGACATCATTGAGGTAGCTATTTCTGGGGTCATAGTAGTCTTCTATATTGCCCTTGAACCCCTGTTTTCCAAACATATACGCGTTTATGGAAGCAATGATCTCCGTTGGTCTTTTCCTGTCGCCTAGCAAGTTATTCAGCTCATTACCCATCGTATCCAGCATTTGCAAGTGCTCGTCTATATCGAGCGATGGATACTGCAATGACTTTGCAATCATTAATGCTGCCCTATCAATGGAAAATTCCTTACTTTTTATATATTCGCTCCATTCATAGTTAGAACTTGACATGAAAGTAGTATTGCGAATTTCCTTTAAGAAGGTATCATTTTAAGAGAAAATCAGATCTGTACAACGCAGTATCAGGGTGGAAGGCAGTCCAAGAAAACCAGAAACTTGGATCCAATGCTATCCTAGTAAGCTGTTTGCCTTCCAACTGTCCAGAAATTGCTTGACCGTCAAAATTCCATACACTCCCTGTTTGTTTATCAATCAACGTGTTATCGTTTAACTGAAACTCCAAAACTTTTCCTTCAAGCGTTCTGTCATATGCTCTGGACATGAAGGGGTGTAGAGAAAGAAGCAGTACTTTCTTTTCTTCAACTGAATCGTTTATCACCTGTTGCTTTTCTATATCATCCAGTTTGTAGGCTTTGTAATTGTTCTTGTGCTCCAAGCCCATTACCAATTCTTTTGGACCGAGTCTGTCATCTCTATGCTCTACTGGGAAGTATATCTCTGATGATGTGTAATAGTCTCCATACGGATCAACGCCATATGGTCTGGTACTTCCAGTATCTGTAGAAAGCACCAATGAGTTGGGATAAAGCTCCTTCCACTCCTTCCAGTATACCAGGTCGAATGGAACCCGTTTAAGCTCATAGCCTGAATACTTGCCAACTATACCCTTCGCCATACCCTGGCTCCAGTAAGACTCACTTAACCTGTCATACATCACTAAGTTGCTGTTGTATAATTTCCCTGATGTCCCAAATTCTACAACTTGACCATCTATGGTTCTATCAAAGACCATGTTTGTGAAACATAATGGACAATAGGTTACTGCGACTGGTAAACTTCCGATGTCATCATTGACAATTTCATGCCACACCAAGATCTTCAATGGATATACTTTCGATATCCCATTATGCTGTAATCCAATTATTATATCGCCATCCTGCATGAAAGTGGCCTTTTCAGCAGATACGAATTTTGGGTTATCTATTGACGGTATCCCGTCTCTCGGTGGTCCTCCAGAAACTATCTTTTCCAGAGGCACGAGTGCGCCAGAACTCTTTTCTTCGCTATTAGCTGTCACACCTGACAGTGTTTGTGATGGAAATGATGTGAGTACAATCGCTATAGCTACTGCAGCTACTGCAATTGGTGCGACAATCCAAAGTTTCATTTATTCATTGATACAAATTCATGACCTATAAGTTCGGTGTTTAACAGTTAAACTTCATATGAAACGCGTAGATTTATTGCTGTCTCAACCGATCTTCGTGATATTGAAGCAAAATTTGGCAAATCGTACACATCTTCTTCGTTTCATCTGTAAAGTTAACTATATTTGAGCGTGTATAGGCATAAGGGCGATGAAAACCGCATTACAGGACATAATCAATGCTAGGAAAGTTTTGCATGGCATTGTGCGTAAAACGCCCCTAGAGTATTCTAATACGTTTAGCAGGCTTACCAACTGCAAATTATACATGAAGGAAGAGTCGTTACAGAAAACTGGTGCGTTCAAGGTTCGTGGTGCATATGTCAAGATAGATTCGTTATCAAAAGAGCAGAAGAAGCATGGTGTCATAGCAGCCTCTGCAGGCAACCATGGGCAGGGTGTTGCATATGCATCAAACATGCAGAAGATTCCATGTACTATTGTGATGCCTGCAAATGCATCGCCTGCCAAGGTTTCTGCAACAAGAAGCTATGGGGCAGATGTTGTGCTTCATGGCGTTCTGTATGATCAGTCATGGGAGAAAGCACAGGAAATTGCAAAGGAACAGGGAAGAACTGTAATACATGCATTTGACGATCCGTATGTTATAGCAGGCAATGGTACCATTGGATTAGAGGTTCTGGAAGATTTGCCAGATCTTGATGCAATCTACCTTCCAATAGGTGGAGGCGGATTGGCAGCTGGGGTTGCTATTGCAGTAAAAAGCAAAAAGCCTAGTGTTAAGGTGATAGGCGTTCAGTCAAAAGCGTTCCCGGCCATGAAGATGTCGATAGAGAAGGGAAGAATTGTTGAGGCGAGCAATGGATCAACGATAGCAGATGGTATATCAGTAAAACATCCAGGGGAGCTGACTTATGAGATCTTGAGCAAGTATATTGACGACGTCGTTACGGTTAGCGACAATGAAATAGTAAAAACTATGTTTCTGCTAATGGAAAGAGCTAAACTTGTAGTAGAACCTGCTGGTGCTGTTGGTCTAGCTTACCTGATGTCTAATGGCAATCCCTTCAAGGGCAAGAAAGTAGTTACCGTGCTGACTGGAGGTAATGTTGACATGTATTTGCTTGGACAGATAGTGTCGAAGGGATTACTGGAGACAGGAAGAATGTTGAAGATATCTATACAACTGGTCGATAGGCCCGGAGAATTAAAGAGCGTGGTCGATAGCATTGTTGCCAATAGAGTTAACATAGTTGAAGTGTTGCATGATCGTTTGAGCCAAGATGTTGCTGTAGGCAAAGCAAAGGTAACTTTAAGTCTTGAGACCGAAGATGATGGACATACGAAAAGATTAATGAAATTCCTTAAGAAAAACAACATAGATTTTGAAGTGGTTTCCTAGTTTAGTTTCAAGTGATGCTTCAATAATCCCTTCACAGCGCTTGGAGCAACAGTCTTTTCGTGTTTATGTGTAGGTTCTTTGTCATGCTCCTCACACATATAGATCAGCTGCCTTGGCGGCATGGGCGAGCTCATTGCTAGCATCGATTCTACAAGTAATTCTGTTGAACTGTCTACATTAGTGATTTTTTGCTGCATGGTCTTCAATTTTGTTACAAAACTATCGTCAGCTTTATGCGTAATCCATAAATCGATATAATTGTCTAGATCAGGAACCTCAATTGTTTGTATAGCATCTGTGGCACGTATGGGTGTAAGAGAATTTACTGAGAATGTCCCCTTATCTGTAGACGGACTGTATAACCCTACACTGGGTTCATTTAGTACAAATTTAAGGTTGAAAGGAGTAGGATAAATGATTGGATCTATTTCAATGGTAAGCTCACTCTCGTCCTTTGTTCGTCTTACAGATAGGTAAGCTATTTTCTTTGCGCTTGTTATCAAGTATGGCACATCATATTTCAGATCGTTGATCTCTTTCACCTTCTTCTCTGCTGCTTCCAGCAATGTATGGTCTGCTTCTTCGAATTTTTTGACTATATCTTCTTTAGTTTGCTGCTGGTACCCTGCAAGAACTGTCGACTGTCGCTTCTTCATCTCTACAATTTCATTTTCTACCATATGCAGTGTTCTATAGAGACCTAGCATCCTCAACAAACACCCATTTATCTTTTATAAATATCAATCATCCTTTCAGGTTTTCGCTCAGGCTGCCACCAACTTTATCAAGTATGTTTGCAAGCCTACCTTCTTTCAATTCTATCTTTGCGACCTTCTCCATCTTCTTATCCATCTCTATTTCATCTGGGTGCCGTTCGTCAACAGCGCCCTCAAAATAGAATCTGTATAGATCATTCTTCACGCTCACCAATTGTTCTAGAAATACCCACTGCCAGTTGGATACCACAAAATATACTCTTGGAGGAACGTCGTTATTCCTAACTTTACTCCAGATCTTCTTTGCCATAGTTGCGATATCCTTACAATCATCAAGATCAATCTTTTCTTCTGGCAAACCAACGCTTTTAGCATACTGCTTGAGGGGTTCTACGGATTTTTGTCCAAAGAATATTACCCTAGTATACTCGCTATCCGCGTGTGATACTGTTATACGCGAGTATACATCGTTTGCCTTCTTTATCCTGTTGATAACGTGTTCTGGAAACATCTGTAAATAATTGTCTGTATTGTTTATTTTATCATCATCATGAAACCTACAGTATACTGCTACTATATGGCGTTCTTCCATGCATTCTCGTCATTGGATTGTTATTTAATTTTTTGTATACAAGTTTGTACCAATAAAAGATGAAGATTGAAATGAGGCGGGAGCAAAATGCTCGGATAGTAGTTGTTACCTAGATCCTGCTATTGGTTTCAGAGTGCCGCTTTCTGCAATGAACGTACCTTTCTGTGGGAACTGTTTCCCATCATTTGAAAGATTCACTGGACTTGGACCGTCAACCAACAATTTTACCGGCTTGTTCTCCTGCAATTCCTTGTATCCGCCATTCATGTAACCGTGCAGAGTACCTAACACTTGGCCTTTCGAACCCTTCATTATTATTAGGAACTCGTTTGATTTGTGCGTAATCATCACTCCGTGATCAACCTTGTACTCTTGACTGCTTGTTTTTATTATCCCTTTTTCTATGCTGTATGTTGCTCCAGGACTATACTGGTTCCACTTGTGTATTGTCATATCAATCGTAACTGGATCGCTTGATTGTACTCCCCTGAAGTTTGCTAGTTTACCGGAGAGTGATACTTGATGCTTGGATGGCGATTGTGTATTGCTAGTCTTTATACCATATTGCTTTGCTACTGTAGAATCATGGTAGGCGTATGCGTTAATGGAGAAAACTGCTACTGCTGAAAGTAATGTTACTGCTAATACGGTTCCTAGCACGATATTTCGAAGTTTCATGTCTAATACCTCCTACACCTAATAATGCAGTTTAGAAGATAAGGATCGCGCACAAGTAGGACTCCCCTCTAGGGAGTTTTTGATACTATTCCAGACCCATTCTTTCAATAAGGTCTTTTATCTTCCCATAATCCCTCAAAAACTCACGCCCTTTATCTGTAAGCGAAAGAGTGTCTGCCTTGAGGATCATCTTCTTTGTCTCAAGTTCGTTAAGATAGCGCATTATTTTATCGTATGACATGTTAGACAGATGCTGAATTCTAGTTGGCCTTGCTCCCTCCTCTGTTGTTGCTTCTTCCTGTATAGCCGATAAGATATCATAGTATATCTGAAGCTTGTGTCTCCTCTCCTTTCTTTGCAAGTTTTGCTCTACCATTTTCATCGTTCTTATCTTTTTATATCTGTCGTCATGTGCCTGTTTCCGTTCTTGGAACTCTCTTACCTCTTATTACTTGGGACATTACCACTACAAACAGGGCAAGCCCTATGACCTTAGCTATATGTTGGGCTATGAAGGCGCTAACTGGTGCTTCAAGGTTAAAGAGCAGTGCGGAAAACTGTCCTAGCCAGAGAATTGCGAATGCTGCAGGTATATACGTAAACTCCTTTCTTCCCTGCTCGACGATTGAATTCAGTGTACTCCTGAAAA
>CAYJTD010000004.1:7308-21188 GCA_964372525.1 uncultured Nitrosopumilales archaeon
TGAAAACGTATGCAAGCATGATCAGATTGAATACTCTAAAGTATTCATCGACCATATTGTAGGGCGGGAAGTCAAAGGCTGGAGGTGTAAATATTACCACAGATATCACAACCATGATGGGAATGACCGATAGAGCGGCGATTCTTAATGTAAGTGTCTTGTCCTCCTCTCTATGCTTGTAGTAGTAAGACACCGCTATAAACGAAAATGCATATGACAATGCTAGTAGCCTAAGCCAGAATAGCAGGTTAAAGAACTCTGGGTAAATTTCCAACCACACGTCTGCGGCGAGCATGACCTCTGAAAATGTCATGAAGGAGAAGCCTATAGTGAGACCAAGCAGATAGTTAAATCCAGTGAGCCTGTAAAATTTGTAGAAATAGAGTGCAACTACAATGGCCAATGCTGATGCAATTACCTCAGCTGAAAAGAGGAAAGGATCTGCAAACTCAAAATTGGGTAAAGGCTGTAACTGTACATTGCTCATTATTGTAGTGCCTGGCTCTACCATGATATATGACCAGTTGCCGATGCTTTCATTCAAGCATATTTAAGCGATACTCTCTTCGGGGGAGTTTTGCTTAATATTACATTCAACATATTCGGCATAGTGAAGGACAAAATAATACTAGCAGTGTCTATGATCCCAGTATTGCTGGCAAGTCATTATGCGTATGCTGACACGCTAATAGGTTCTAACGCAAAGAAACTCAATACCATAGTTCTTGAAATGGATAGCAAGATTACCGCATTTGATTCTGCACCTAGAATGCAAAAAGGTGATACTGTAGCAGCCATTAAACAATATAAGGACAGCATAATGAAGATAAAAAAACAGTTTCAGATGTTAAACCCAGAAAAGAATAGTACGAGCTTTCTACCTGTAACAACATTGAAGAAAGCTGTAAGGGCTGCAGATCAAGCTGCCGATAATGCATACTGTTTGGTAGTAAACAAATACCTGAATCAGCAGGCTTATACGGATTGCGTGGAGAAATTTGCTATAAACAAAAATAAAGCACTGCGATTAACTGCAAGGCTTAGTTAGTTAGTGTTTCTTCTATCCTACGTTGAACAATGATCTAGTTGTATACTTGTCTTGTCATTACCTTAAGAACCTCTGCATAATAGCAAAATGACTCGAACCAACGGCTGGAGGGCCTCCGCGGGGAGTCGAACCCCGGCCAAGGGATCCACAGTCCCCTATACTACCGCTATACTACGGAGGCCACGTCCCTGTAGTATAAGGTATGGTTATTTATTTCTGCAAGATTACCTGCTATTTGGTAAGATCCCTATGAACTCCCAACTCTAATCAATTTTTCAGATTCCTTCCTTGATGCTATTTTCTGAATCTAGGTCTAATAAATACAAGTTTCCTTTCCACAATCAATTTCTTCCAATCAATTGAAGCAAATATGATCACGGAAAGAATTCCAAGTAAATCAAACAAGATTATTCCGTAAATCTCGTTCGTAAAGAGATCTATGAATGGCCTGAATATAACTGGCGAAACGGATATCATTACGAAATATGCTATGACCCTTCCCAACCAGAAACCAACGAACATTCCTACTGTTCTTGCTTTTATGATACCATACGTTATGAACAAGATGTTGCTTGGCAATGGTCCTATAGCAAACAAGAAGGAGATCAGGAAAAATCCATATCTTTTGTTTTTCAGATATTGACCGATAGCATCTAAGCTAGTTTTCCTCTGTTCGCCTATGAATTTCCTTCCAGTAGAACTTATGTATGTTAGAAGAAATCTACCTCCTGTTGCTCCTGTAGCACCTATCAATGACAAGTATAATGGATCAAATGTGGGATATGCTACGTAAACTGATGCCAGAACCACCCAGCTGGGAGGCATCAGTATTGGAGAGATATTCATACCAAACAATATCACCAAAATGCCCAAGTATGACCAGCTTTCCACAAAATCTTCTATTATTGCCATCTAGGTGATTAAGAAAGAGGATCTTATCAATTCTTTCGATTAGCGAAGACTTGATGTTAGGAAAAATACATATCATTCAGTAATCCAAGTGAGTAGTATGAGCATAAGAGTAGGAATTGTCGGAACTGGCATTATGGGAAAGGCTATTGCCACTAGACTTTTAAACACAGGTCACAAGTTAACTGTCTACAACAGAACTAGAGAAAAAGCAGAATCGCTAAAAACCTTAGGTGCAACAGTAGTTGAAACTCCAAAAGATGTTGCGGAAAACTCTGATTTGGTAATAACCGTAGTAAAAGATGCTTTTGCCGTTGAAGAAATTGCGTTTGGAAATAACGGCATAGTATACGGAAAACACGAAAACTTGACAGTGGCAGATGTTAGTACAATAAATCCAGTTGCGTCCAGAGCTATAGCGAAAGAGTTCGGGGAGAATGGAATTGCAATGCTTGATACACCAGTCATGGGTGGACCGCCGTTAGCAGAAAAAGGCGAATTAGTGGTTATGGTTGGAGGCAACAGAGAGGTATATGAGAAGCATGAGAAGATCTTTGATGTAATAGGAAACAAGACGTTTTACTTGGGTGATAATGGTTCGGCGCATGCAATGAAACTAGCATTGAACCTTCAAATAGCAATGCTTGCGCTTGCATTATCTGAAGGTATAACGCTTGTTAGAGGTGCAGATCTTAATCCGGAGCTCTTTCTGCAAATACTAAATTCTACATACTTCAAGACAGGTATGAGCGAAAGAAAGGGTCCAAAAATGATCAAAGGAAACTTTGAGGCAACATTTACCCTAAAGATGATGATGAAAGACCTTGATACGATCAATGAAGGTGTAAAAGCATTTAATTTATCATTACCAATGGCATCACTTGCAAACAAGATCTATAGAGATGCTGCCAATGATAGTTTTGGGGAATTGGATTACACAGGAATACTTGCATTTATAGAGAAGTTTAGCGGACTGAAGAAATGATGAAGCTTAAGCAGATAGAAAATGTCAAGATGGATGACATAATTCTCATAGCGTCACTGCCAGACATGGGGAGAGTTGGTGGATTAGTATCAAACTTTCTTGCCAAACAACTGAATACAAAACTTGTTGCAGAAATTGAGTCTATAGAAAAACCATGGGTAACTCATGAAAATGGAATTGCGAAATTGCATGTTGATACATATAAGATCTATACGGATGAAAAAAATTCGATTGTTATCTTTACTGGAGAAACACAACCGCAGGATACACATGAGTTATACGAATTGTGTGACTTACTGCTTGATACAGTACAGGGATATGGGAATGTAAAACGACTCTTTTCGGCTGGCGGTTACTTGAAACCAGAAGTTCGTGACGAGCCAAAGGTGTACGGTGTCGTAAACAACACAAACCTATTGAAGGAAATGAATCAGTACAACATTGGAAAATTAGGAAATGAAGTTAACTCAATAACATGGTTTAATGGGTTGATACTTGGAATAGCTGCAAAGCGAAATATAGAAGGTATGGGACTTTTTGGTGAAATAGATAATCCTAACATTCCACAACATCCAGCTGCAAGAAGCGTAGTAAAGGTAATTGCTAGAATGATCAACACAGAAATTAATACCAAAGGATTAGAAGTTCAGCAAGATATTGTTGACGATGATACACAGAAGGAGCATACAGGGTTTACGCCCGGTGTGGCATGATCAATAGTTTGTTTATTCATTCAAGATATCTTACTTCCCGGTGGAGCATCGTCTGCAACTGTTAACCATATCGGCTTGCCATTAACATCTGCTGCAAGTAGCATCCCATTTGACATTATACCTGCAACTTTTTTTGGAGCAAGATTTACAACAACTATCACTTTTTTGTCAATAAAATATTCAGGTTCATAATACTCTGCACCCCCAACTACCAGTTCTCTTTGTTCAGTGCCAAGATCAACAGTTGCTTGCATAACTTTAGTTAGTCCTTTAATTCTTTCAGCCTTCACGATTTTCCCTACTCGTAGATCCATCTTTGCAAAATCTTCGTACGTGATATATTCCATGGCAAAACTTAATGACCCTAATTAAAAATGATTGTGTTTGTATGATGCTATTTTATTAAAAAGAATGCTAATCCATCTGTGGCAAACTTGTTTCTATCTTTAGATCGCACTCTATTTCGTCCCAGTCTACAACAGAATCACTTGGAATAATATTCAGAGGATCATAATCATTGAACCTTGTCTTTTCAAGAACCGATGCCATCAACAGCACTCTGACCCCTCCTGAAGCCGAAGACGATAGTGATAGACCTACCTCTGTGCCGTTCTTCCCAAGTATAGTTTGAACACTAGTAACTAGGGAATCAAGAACTCCTACAGGAATCTTGTCGCCTCCTATAACATAAAGCATGGCCCTTCTTACATTGTCAGGCTCGACATCGCTGTAAAGCATTTTGAATGAATCCTTCAGGGCAGATTCAGCGTCCTTTACAGAATCTTTGCTCGTACACAGCACGTTTGTCTCTTCGCCCAAGGAGATGCCATCCATAAGAGAGCCGAGGACCTCGAGTAGCGCATCATTGGTTATTCTGTAGCAATCCTCTGTCTTCAAATCAGGATTGTTGTATAACAGAGCATCATTGTCTACTATAACAAGGCAGTCTGAAGATTCCCTCATTCTTCGCAACGAGACCCCTGCACTGAATAACTTGTTAGTCTCGAATTTGAAGGGCATCACAACGAATGAAACAACGTTCTTGCCTGATTGCTTGGCCATTCTAGCCACTAGAGGTGCTATACCTGTACCTCCCTTTCCCGCTAAATTGCCTATTACTATGACTGTAGAACTATCGCCAAGCCTATCTCTTATCTTATCACCTGCCTCAAGAACTGCCCCACGTATGCTGTTGGAAGAAGGATTTAACAGATGTTTAACGTCAATAAACACGCTTTCGCAACCTGGATAATTCAGATCATGCTTATCGTTGCTTAAAAGTAGACATTCGGTATTTAATTTGGTTCGTGCCTGTGCGGCAAGTTTTGCTCCTGCACCACCAACACCAACAATAATTATCGGAGTTTTTATTTCGACACCCAAATTATCCCCTTCTACCCTAACAAAAGTATGTTAAAAAACATTGTAGATTTACCGAGAGTACATCATGGATCTAACAAAGTTGATCTACAAGATCATTTCAGTTTTCCAACCAATGAATGATTGAAAACAGATTTTATTTTCACTTCAACCTTGGAGCCCAATGCTACGCTTTCATGCAAGAATACTGGTTTGTATGCAAAGTTCCTTCCCTGTACTCCATTGTCTTTCACTTCATCAATTAATATCTCGCCGTTCCAGCCAATCCATGAGAGATTTCTTCTGTAACCTATAGCGTTTGCAAGCTCATGGAGTGTTTTTGTTCTTTCTTTTACAGTCTTTACACTCACTTTCTCCATCTCACTAGCCTCAGTGCCAGGTCTAGCACTGAACTTTGATATGTTTATGACATCAGGCTCGACTTCATTTATGAGATTAATGGTCTGTTGAAAATCATTCTCGCTTTCTTCTGGGAAACCAACTATAACGTCAGTAGCTATGGTAAAATTTTTGAATTCTCGCCTGAATCTCCTTACTATATTGGCGAATGCTGATGCTTTATGCCCCCTTTTCATGAGTTTCAGCACCCTGTCGCTTCCACTTTGAACCGGTATGTGAAGGAACTTGAAGATTTTTTCATTTCTATACGCTTCAATCAGGTCTTCTAGCATGAATGGTACGTACATGGGGTTCATCATGCCTACTCTAACCATGAAATCGCCATCTATATCGCATACTCTTTTTAACAAATCTGCCATATTGTTCTTCAAATCTCTCCCATACGCGCCGTTATCTGTAGAGGTAAGCCATACTTCCCTGCAACCATCTCTAATATCGCTCCTTACTTGCCTGACTATGTCACCTATCCTATAACTCTGCACTTTGCCCTTCGCCAACTTGGTCTGGCAGAATGAACAGTCACTCAAGCAACCGCTAGCGATTTCCACTATACTTACAGTGGGGTTGAGTCTCACCCTAGGCAGGTTTACCTTCGGATTGGCAGATCTCTGGAGTGCAATTAATGTACCTCCATTAAGAGCCGCATTCACCACTTCCACGGCCCTGTCTATTGCATCAGGTCCAAGCATGCTTGCTGTAGGACCATATTTTTGAACTGTATGTGGCTCTGCCTTCGGTAGACAGCCTGCCACTACCAACGGCTTGCCTGTCTTTGTGAGGTGTTTTATCCTGTAAATCATTCTATTTGCAGTAGCATCCTTGACCGAGCATGTAACTATCATGTTTACATCAGCTTTGTTTACATTATTGACCAGTTCATGACCGCTGTTCTTGAGCAATCCCGCTATCATTTCTGAATCTGCTACACTCGCAGAACAACCATACTTCTCGATCCATACCTTAGCCATACACATCACTCGCTCTTGAGAATATTTTTCTTGTTTAGCACCTTGTCAACGGTCTCTTTTCGCATCAATCCTTTTCTGACAACTAGTTCTCTTACACTAACGTTTTTCTTTAACGCTTCCTTGTACAACTCTGCTGCTTTCAGATAACCTATGTATGGGGCAAGTAGTGTAACCAGCACTGGGCTCTTTTCTATGTATGATTCCAATTTTTCCCTGTTAGCCTGCAAACCATCTATCATGTTTTCAGAAAATACTGGCAAAGTATTCTTTAACATATCAATAGACTCTAATGTGCATTTTGCCATTACAGGCAACATTACGTTAAGTTCGAACTGTCCTGCTTGTACAGCAAGTGATACAGAAAGATCGTTGCCAACTACGTTAAAGCATACCATGTCAAGTGATTCTGCAAGTGATGGATTTACTTTACCAGGCATTATTGAGGAGCCCGCATGTACAGCGGGTATGGTAACTTCAGCAAGGCCAGCTATTGGTCCAGATGCCATCAAACGAATATCATTAGCCAATCGAATCAGTTCTAGTGCAAGATTTCTTAATGCTGACGAAATATTTGCAATAGCGAACCTGCTCTGCAACCCATAGCGCATATCCTTTACTGGTTTTAAGTTCAGACCGGATATCTTTGACAGGTTCTTCACTGCAAGCGTTCTGTAACCTTTTGGTGCATTTGCTCCCGTGCCAACAGCAGTACCACCAAGCGCTACTTGTTCAAGTTCTTTACTTGCAATTTCTATAGTGTTTTTAGCAGTTTCAACAGATGTCGCATATGCTTCGAACTCCATACCCAACGTAATTGGCAGTGCATCCATCAGATGAGTTCTACCAACCTTCGCTACATTTTTGAACTCTCGTGACTTCTTTCGTAATGAAGAGATTAACTTGTTTACTGCAGGCGTGAATTCATTTAGATCCAGAAGAATTGCAACATGCAGGGCCGTAGGAAACGTGTCGTTGCTCGACTGTGACATATTAACATCATCATTGGGACTAATGTGTTTGTAATCACCTTTTTTTCTGTGTAGGATTTCTAACGCTCTATTTGCAATCACTTCGTTTACATTCATGTTAAATGCAGTTCCTGCACCAGAGTTGATAGCATCTACAACAAACTGATCCGCTAATGACCCTTTGAGAATTTCATTACATGCTTTTACTATTGCTTTACCTTTCTTGGAATCAAGTTTCTTTAGCTGCAAATTTGTGAGTGTGGCAGATCTTTTGATCATAACATATGCCTTGACTAGATTTGTATGTGATTTCATACCTGTAGCATTGTAATTCTTTAACGCTCTTGCAGTAAATGGTCCATAATAAGCGTCAGAAGGGATCTTGATCTCTCCCAAAGAATCTCTATCAACTCTAAATTTCATAGGGCACTTACCCTATCATTTGTTAATTAACTTTAGGGTCTATAATGAAATAAATAAAAAAAGAATATGTGGTTACTTGTACAGCTTCCCATGTGGATGCTGAGCAAGTGTAGGATACCATCCTGCTGCCGGTATTGGAAGTATGCCCATTCCGCCCCAACCATTGCCTAGATCAACTTCGCCTGCTAACGATGGCGGGCTTGTCGTCAGATCAACTACCTGCATCACTGGCGCAAACTTTACGCTTACGTATGCATATAGTCCTCCGCCCTTCTTGAATCCGTATTCAACACCGTGAGCTCCTGGATATGATGGCAATGTTGCTACCACTCTAGAATTCTGTGGGTTATTGTAGTCAAGTTGTGTTACCGATATTGTTGCTGGTACACCAAGTCCTCCTGCATTGGCAGTCACGACATATTTGCCATCAGGACTAATTGGTGACTGTATTGGAATTGATCCAACTTCAAGCATCTTCACGAATTTTGGATTAGTTGGACCGCCTACAGCACTACCAACATCGTATATGATCAACCTTCCCTGCAACAGCTTTGCATGTGACAATAATACTTCAGTTGTTACCCAGAATCTATGTCCGTTGATCTCAGGACCTAAGTATGATGCAAGATCTATACCTGGGCCAATCTTATCGCCAGCAATTGGATCGTCAAGTTCGCTAAAGTTAATTGGTGCGAATAATTCACTCTGTGTCTCTATGTCAGCTATTACAGCATGGTTAGCCAAGTGGTATGGTATTGATACTAAACCATCTGGTGTTACCCAAAAGCCATGTGGACCTGCAAGTGGAACTGAAGCCTTTATGCTGCCTACTGGCTTAATTTCAGATGCTGGTACGTCTAGGTCCATTATCTGCTGAGCGTCAAACAGTTGCACTTCGGATCCTGCATTGACCGAAACTAGGACATATTTGTCATCTGCCGAGAAGAATGTATGCGCTGGTGCCGGTCCCGTCTGTATGTAGTTCTTCACTACCTCACGTGTCTCTACGTCGATCAAAGTAAGATAGTCATCATGCCAGTTTGTCTGTATAACATACTTTCCGTCACCTGACTCCCATAGATTATGAGGATTGTTCAATCCCTTGCCTATTTTATCAGTAACCTTCCATGTTTTGGCATCTACAATTGTTACAGTACCAGGCCATGATTTACCAAACTTACCAGCTATTGATGTTGGATCTGTTTGAACTTCAAACTGGGTATCTACCCATATTTCACCAACACCGGGTGTTGCTGGTGCATCTCTATATGGTCTGAAGTCTTGCCATGGTGCAACGCTTGGGTACCATGGTGCAAACTTTGCTACAGTTACATCATCTTCACCAGTTCCCATTTCACCAGTTATTGCGTTGTATGGAACGCCTGCAGATATGACGCCCGTCATGTATGGATGTATTGCACATACATACACGTACACGCCAGCTTCTGGTGTCCATGCTGGTGATTTGTCGCCTGGTGCCAATAGTGTGAATGTCTTAGCTGTGAATTCTGGATCCATGTTTAGCTCTAGATCAGTGACTCTGGTTACGAATGTTATTGTATGTATGGTAGCTGTTTCACCAGCATCCCAAACTATTGGAGTACCTGGAGCAACCTGCAATGCCGAGGGTTGGAACCAAGGCGCCCATTCGCTAACTGTGATTGTCTTTGCCGCAGTAGGCATCATATCCTTTGGAGGCATCATTGGTGGTTTCTCTGCTGGAGGCATCATACCCGGCAATTCACCCTTCATGGCTTTTGCCTGAGCATTTACCGTAACCGTAGCAGTGAATTTTGTACCATCAAGCGTATGTAATGCTAATGCAGCACCTGCAAATGACATAGAACCTGCTGCAGTTCCCTTGTCACCACCTAGCTTGATCAGCGAAAGTGCCCACTTCTTTTCACCATCTATTGTGTAGATCTTTGCTGGCGTATCTCCCGGCTTAATGTCATGCAACACAACAACTTCTACAGGTGCACTGGCAGAGTAACTCATTCTGCCACTGTACACAACTCCCTCCTTTGGAGGAAGTAGTATCGATATTTGGTGTGTTTCATGTCCTATACCAGGGTCCTGCATAGATGTTACTTGCGTTGTGGTAACAATTCTTTCAAGACGTTTAGCTTCAGCGAAATTATCAATTGAGAGTGGAGCGAGAATCATTCCGAGAACGAGTATTCCTGTCGCTATTCCAGCCACTACCGTTTTATTCATTGTGCGGTTGATCAATGAAGAAGGATATTTAAGTATTTGGAGAAAAACTATACTTATAAGCATAAATTTCACAACATGATCTTGATTTTTGCTACTTTCGCTATCGAATCCATATCTGATTGTGATATAGGCGCTCCATGTAACAGTGCACCTTTCTGCCCCCATTTCGAAACTACTGTATCCTTTACTAACACGGGAGGCTCGAACCTTACCAACCTGCCGAATGACAATTTCTTGTTCCAGTTGTTGTTTATACACATGTCTTTCTCCTCCTCATCCATCTTTTCCAATGGAGTGATATTCTTAACAACGCCATACCCGATGAACGCATCACCAGATTCGGTTTTCTTTATCAAAAGTATCGTAGAGCCTATCTCCCATTCTCTTCTTACGCCAGCATAGTACGCTTTTAAAGTAAAGACCTGTCTCTCCCATTCGTCTTTTACTATACGTAGGATGTAGTTTTCCACAGATATTGATTGAATCTGATACGTAAAAGTCTTTCAAAATGATTATTTAGGTATCTGATCCAACGACGGTCATGCAGGTAAGTGGTAGGGTTCTAGTTTGTGATGAAATAGACCGGAAGGGTATAGAAATAATGAAGAAGAATGGGTTACAGGTAGATTACAAGCCTGAGATCAAGCCGGATGAACTTGAAAGGTCTGTGAAGGACTATGATATACTGGTAGTAAGAAGCAGGACAAAAGTCACGAAAGAGATCATAGATGCTAATCCAAAGATGAAGATCATAGCCAGGGTAGGGGTTGGCCTTGACAATATCGATGTTAAATACGCAGAGTCCAAAAATATTCGTGTCATCAATGCTGAAGTAGCTGCAATGAATGCAGTAGCTGAACTCGTTGTCGGTCTTATGCTTTCACTTGCCAGAAGTATACCAAGGGCAGACGCTGCAATGAAGGATGGTAAATGGTTGAAGAAGGAGCTCAAGGGCGTAGAGATCAAAGGACGGTATCTTGGAATAGTTGGCGTAGGGAAGATCGGTAGGAGGATAGGGAGGATTGCAAGGGGATTTGGTATGAACTTGATAGGATATGATGTAGTTCCGATAGACCAGCAGTTTGTAAGGGAGGTTGGCTTGGTAGTAACAGATCTTAACACGCTGCTCAGCAGTGCGGACTTTGTAACTTTGCACGTGCCATTGACAGACGATACTAAACATATGATAAACGAGCAGCGCCTGAATTTGATGAAGAAAACTGCATGCATCATCAACACATCTAGAGGGGCTGTAATAGATGAACAGGCCTTGTATAATGCGCTTAAGGAAGGGAAGATTGCTGGTGCTGCGTTGGACGTGTTTGAAGTAGAGCCGCCTACAAATAGTGATTTGGTTAAACTCCCCAATGTAGTTTGCACGCCACATATTGGTGCACAGACAGTGGAGGCACAAGAACTTGCCACGAATGTAATTGCGGAAAGAATTATCCAGATACTCAGCGAGTCTGAATTTTAACAGTAAAAATAAATAAAAATTAAAAATATTCTTTGGTTAAAAAACCCAACACATGTTAAAACAGATCTACTATACTATTTCAGCAGTAGCGAACCTGTTTCCCAATGCAGTGATTCTGACTTTGCAATTCTGACCTACTTGTCCACCCTTGACAAAGATTACGAATCCCTGAATTCTTGCTATACCATCGCCTTTACGGCTGATTTCGGTAACGCTTACATCGTATTCCTTGCCTTGTTCAACTGGTTTTGGGCCAGAAAAGCCTCGATTAAATCCCGTACGGTGCACCTCCTTCGTTAAAATAAATAGTATTACATAATATAAACCCTCTAAATCTATGTATCTTTACTTTTGAAAATGAGAAGTTAAACCATTATTATGATAGAATTTATATTGCTATTTGGAATAGGTGTGCCGATGTCTAAACCATCAAATGAAATCTACATCGGCAAAAAACCACTGATGGCGTATGTCACTGCATCTATAGTGCAGTTGGCAAACGAACCATCAATAATCATCAAAGCAAGGGGCATGAGTATAACAAGAGCAGTAGATGTGTCTCAGATCATTGTGAAAAGAATGGAGTCGGCTGGTTACAATCTGGGAGATGTTAGGATCGGATCGGAGATCTTACAATCGCAGGACGGTAAGCCAAGAAACGTATCAACAATAGAAATCGAGGTCAAGAAAGCATAGGTTTTTCCTATTCTTCACGACCACTTTACTTTTTATTACTTATGTATTGACAATTTGTTGCGCAAACTTAATGCTTGTAGGTCAAAAAGCAAAATCTAGAGGATAACATATATAGCCTCTTCAGATTGGTTGTTATGAATATGTACACTCGCGTTGCCAGCACGTGGAGAAAGATGTGGAAGGAACATTCTGACGAGTTGAAAGCAAAGGCAATGGAGTGGAGAAGACAACCAACAATGCTAAGAATAGAAAGACCCTCAAAGATCGATAGGGCCAGAAGACTTGGTTACAAGGCAAAGCAGGGATTTATTGTTGTAAGAATTAGAGTTGGAAGAGGTGGAATGAGGAAGCAAAGGCCAAAAGCTGGCAGAAGACCGAAACATTTTGGTGTCGTAAGAATAAAGCAGTCTGATAACATGCAAAAGGTTGCTGAAAGGAGAGTTGGTGAAAAACATGTTAACATGAAGGTGATCGGTTCATACTATTTGTACAAAGATGGCAAAAACTATTGGTTCGAATGTATTTTAGTTGATAAAAATCATCCTGCTGTCTTCAAGGATATAGAACTAAAGCAAACGCTCAATATTTGAGATTTAGGATTTATATTTTTGAAATGCGTGATTTAACTGCCCTATGCAATCCAATAGAACTGATGTAAGGCGTAAACTTGGTATAGCCCTTGCTATAGCGTCTGCAATAACTGTACTGGAACTGTTAGGAGGTGTGTTCAGCAACAGTATAGCACTACTTAGCGACGCTGGGCATATGTTTGGAGACGTTATGGCCATATCGCTCAGTCTATTTGCAATTGGGTTAGCTGCAAAGCAACATACGAAGCAATTGACCTATGGATATCACAGAGCAGAAGTTCTTGCAGCACTTACAAATGGTATAATACTTGCGGTAATTGCAGCTCTACTGGTTAAAGAAGCGTATATGCGGCTGCTCGTTCCTCCAAGTATTGATACGACTATACTGCTTGGAGTTGCCTCCATTGGTCTGGTCTCGAATGCAATAATGGCGCTTATTCTAAAAGAAGCGAGGAAGACCAGTATCAATGTAAGAGCAGCATATCTGCATGTCTTTTACGATACTATATCATCCATAGGAGTTATAGTTGGAGGTATTATAGCTGTTTTAACAAATTATTACGCTATAGACCCGATAATAGCTTTCATAATTGCGGGTCTTATCATAAGGGGTGCCGTCAAAGTGTTGAAAGAATCCGTGCATATTCTGCTTGAAGGCACTCCCTCTACTGTAGATCTGAAAAATATCATTGCTGAAATCAAAGGTATTGATGGTGTCTTTGATATACATGATTTGCACGCATGGACAATATCATCAGGTATCAATGCGCTGAGCTGTCATGTTATCGTAAAAGATCAGATGGTTAGTCAGTCAGCAAGGATCATAGAGGATATTGATAGAATGCTTAAGACAAAATTCAACATATCTCATGCTACCTTACAAGTAGAATCGGAGAAAACCTTCAAGGACATAAAGCATCTTGACTAACTAAAAACCTGTTGCTATAGGATCTGCAGGTTTCATCAACTCCCGCAGCAAAACGGTTGCGTAGCATCCCTTATGCAAAGTAAATTGCAACTTTAGTGATTCAACTAAGGAATAAGAAAATTGGTTACATAACAGTGAAGCGTGTCTAAACCCACCCTCAACACTTACTAGATCGGAAG
>CAYJTD010000004.1:21198-24784 GCA_964372525.1 uncultured Nitrosopumilales archaeon
TTACTTCCTGCATTTCTTTAACATAGAAATCATTTTTTGCTACATTCTCCTCTTCCAGAACCTTCTTAACAATTGAACTGAACCTGTTGTCATCTTTGAAAGCAAAGCCTGTTAATGGTATTGCAGGTAACTGCAGTACAGATGTATTATTTTCATCAAATCTTTTAATTCCAATAATGCCGTTGTTTGCAAAATGAAAACATACATCTCCATTCTTAGGTGTTGCTATGTCGTATCCTTCCCTAATAGCAATACTAAGTGATCTGTTGAACAAATACGCTTGGTACGCTTGAACTAGCAGACGTCTGATCGTTATTGGTAGTTTTCTGAGTGCCCTTATTGGATCATTGCTGCTTGCAAGTTCTTGCAGAAGAATTCTTTCCAGATCCATTTGCGCAGGCATAACCTTCAACACATTCTGAAAATTCGAACTATCCTTGCATGCTTCTCTGATCTCTCTCGTTTCCTTACTGTCATACCTGCCAGGATGGCAAAGAAATAGTTCTGCTGCTTCCCTGAAATTTCTTTTTATCAGTTCACGCCCAACCAGATGTGTTACAGCTCTGGAACTTCCAAATCTCTGGTAACCATAGAAGTTTGCGATACGATTTCTGTGTATCGCCTCTTCAAGTTCACCAATGCTCTTTTCTACATTGTCATACGTGAAACCTGTGATAGCGATAGTAAATCTGTTACCAACAAGTTTTCCTTTCGTAATGGGTCGCTTCGTATATCCAACTAGATCCAATGCACAATGTTGTGTGACAACATGCTTGTTTGTATCTCTATATTTTCTAGCAGAACTTACGTATTGTTTAGTTATGGCTTTGGCATCTTTCAAACCTACTGCCTTTAATTTTAATCCGGTGGCTAGCTCTGCCTCCTTTATTGCATGCGTAGAGTCAATGCCTTCCTTCTGCAACAAATACAACGGATATTCATGTTCGTTGTCTGCATTGTCTGTAAGATCAAGTGCCATATTGTCCAGAAGTTCTTCAACAATGAATTGATCTGCAGTGTGTTTTATAGAACCGGATATTCCTTGTACATTTGTTGAATAAACTTCGATGCCTATAGAACTATCTATTGCAGGAACTATCATCTGTTAAATCTTGCTCGGTTCTACCACTATACGCACAATTTTTGAATACGTCACTTCCTTGTATTTTGCGCTAACCGTAATTCTGTATTCATTAGGCTGCAATCCATCCTCTGGTACTAGTGTTAGCGTTACGGACTTGGTTGAAGGCTCGCTGAAGGCAAGTTTATGATCGCTGAACTGGGCTGTCATGTTAAAGAGTCTCCCGGTAGGTACTATTGTGCCAGAGATGCGCATTTCCACATCACTATCTAGCTTCTCTGTTGCAGTGACTTTTAGATCGATCTTTGTACTCTCTCCATGTGATACACTAACATTGTTGTTTACAACGTCTAGCTTTATCGGCAATGATAAGTTTGGATTTAATACAGCAATCTTATTCTCACTCCATTCTGTGAACCAGACTTTGCCATCTGGTGCCAATGCAAACTGTAATGGATTAGCTATGCCACAGGGTTCGTCATAATCCTCACAGGAGCCCCAATTAGGGTTTTGGGATGGTGCAAAGTATTCCACGAGTGTTTCAGTTTTGGGATCGAAGGAAGCTATTGAATTACTCTGATGCAGGTTAAACCATATTTTTCCGTCTTTGTCAATGGTATTCCAATAGGGAAGTGAGACAGAAAAACCTCCACAAGTGAATGATGACCCGTTAGGTTGAGTAAGGCATTCGTTATAAAGCCTCAAGTTAGTGCTCGCACGTGGCAGTGATGTTACATATGTTGTTGTTGAATTTGTGCTGGGATTAAACTTGACAAATGTGTTTGTTCCATGATCGTTGATCCACAAGTTTCCATCATTGTCTGCTGCAATGCCGACAGGAGATGAAACCCCTGCAGGCATAGCATATACAGTGAAATCTTTGCTCTGTGGATCAAACTTCATGATCTTCCCACTAACTGGGTATGTTAAAGCGGTAAACCAGATGTCTCCATTATTGTCAAACTCTAAAGGACCGAGAGTTTCAAGATCAATAGAAGCAGAAAACTCACTTATGCCTTCTGATGTGTTATGCTGCACCTTAGCAGGATCTATGAACCCTATTTTCTTGCCGTAGATCTCGCTAAACCATACGTTTCCATTACTGTCAAATCTAAAGTTAATCGGATAGCTTGTCTTGAATTCTGTTGTGGTTGGAATTTTGAATACCTCAAAGGTCTCTCTTGCTGGACTAAACTTCCATATTGCATTTGCTACCACATCTGGGAACCACAGATTACCTTGCTCATCAAACTTCAAATCCCAAATAGATGCTATGGGTACAATCTTGTCCGGTGTCTTGGCATCAGGCAATGGGAATTCCATGAACTGTTTTGTTGCAGGATCGAATTTGCCTATCTTTCTTGTAGCCGATTCTGCGAACCACACAATGCCATTTTTGTCAACAGTTATGCCAACAGGCTCGGAACATTCTGTAGGAATTACAAATTCCTGAATGTGTTCATTAGAATTCGCAACACCAGAACCGCAGAGAAAGGCTTTACCTTCATCTTCAGGGTTGGGCGCAGGAGGTCTGTATACAACTGCCAGGATTGAACCTACGAGAGCAGCTGCAACACCTATAACGATAATTTTTTTCACATTACTACCCTTCTTTCCCTTTCTAGACATAAAATTCTGTTTGAATAAATTCTGTTAGCCCTTATATCTCTATTGAAAATGCATGAACCTAGGTTATGTTAGCCGTCTTGTTAATTTCAGAATCTGTTCAATTAACTTGTCATGATCAGCTTTAGCATCTGCAGTCACATAAAGGAGATGGTTATCATCTATTGGAAAAGTTAAACGCTTAACTTTTTCATATGCTGCCAGCACATACTTTCCTTTACCAATCTTCGATGCAACCTTACCGCGTGATTGCCACATAGCTACTGCCTGTTCAACTGATTTTTTACTTTCCTCAGGAGTTAGAAGATTCTCTACATTTTGAGCATGACGGCTAAACATTATTTTTCCATTCATATCGCAGATTGTAGCAAAACGAACGCTTCGATCAAGCTTTATTACATCTTCGTGCAGAGCCTTGTATTCTCGTTTCTTTTTGCACTTGCTGCAGTATGTATGTTCATCACCATGTAGGGGTTTTCCACAGTCAGCACAGTAAAAATCGTACTCATCCATTGCTCAACCACCCCTTAGCTCTGTCGATTAAGACCATCCCATTACTTGACATATGTTAATTACAGCGACCGTGATATTTAACGGTAATCAAACTAGAATCAAATTACATAAAATTTCTATAGCATTATTTGAGATCTTACAATAATTAGCTAAAATAGAACTATACTTGTATCGAATGAATCCAGCCTGCGAAGTACATGAAAAGGAATCCTACTATCATGCCTGCAAAGATCAGCATCTTGTTTTGTGTAAGTGTGTGAGAAAGGTATCCAAGCTTGTACAAAACGTATGTTGGTACTCCAGCGCCTATTGCAGATCGGAAGAGCACACGTCGAACTCCAGTCACTTGTATCAGGATCTCGTTTG
>CAYJTD010000005.1:0-22665 GCA_964372525.1 uncultured Nitrosopumilales archaeon
ATTCAATTACGTCATCAAGAGTGTGACCCCTATTGGTTATTTGATAAACCTCATTGCGCAATGCCTGAACGCCTATCTCCACTCTTGTAGCACCATAGTCGAGCATCAAATCAACATGCTCCTGTTTGCAGTAATCTGGTTTGGTTTCTATAGTAAGACCAACATTTCTTACCACAGCTGTTTCATTGAATATTTTCGCTTTCTTTAAACTAGAGGATTTGAACCCATTCAGTGCATCATAACATGACTTTGTGAAATCGTATTGGTATTGCGTGGGCATGAATAGGAAAGTACCTCCCACGATGACGATCTCGACCTTACTTATGTCATGACCATTATTACGCAAATGTTGCATCTTTGAACGGATCTGTTCGTATGGATCATATGCATGCTCTATAGCATTTTGTGTAGAAGGTTCTGTGCCAGTGTAGCTGTTAGGAGTATTAACTTCTATACCACCAGGACAGAACGTACACTTACCATGTGGGCATGCATACGGTTTGGGCATCACCGCTATTACAGCAACACCAGACGCTGTCTTTGTGGGTTTTACCATCAATAACTTCCTTATCTTATCGTAAAATGATGGCTGTGTATGATTCAAGATATCAGAATTTCTTGGTAGTGAAGAGAGCGTATACTTTGCAGACACCTGTTTGATAACACGTTTCACTGATTTTAGGTCTGGTTCATCCATAGCGTTAATTGCAGCAGCTATTTCGTTGCATGCAATTGAGTAGGTGTCTGTCTGACTCTGCACTCTGCTAATTTAATGACCTGCATATTAAATCTTATAGTTATATGAATCCGTAAACACGGTTTTCTTTGTTTACTCATACAGAATAAGATTAATCAATACTTGCTTGAATGAAAAATAAAGGAGAAGAGCTTAGTTCAGTGACAGGTCCGGGAATGATGCTCGTTGGACGCCTAGCTCACCCTGAAGTTTGCGGATCTTTGTAGCATATTCAGTCATTTTAGTACGATCTTCTTGGACTTTGGCTATCTTGTATCCTTTCCAGGCTTTCCTCAAAGCTCCCCACGTCTGACCTATCGTAAAGCTCTTCGGTGCATGTTGTTCGGTTTGATTTCCTATGGGGAATGACATTAATGGATGCTAACGAGATGTGCATATCACTGAGAAAGCGCACATGAGTTTATCATCGTGTCAAATTTTATCTCACAATCTCATGTTATCATGAGATTGATGAGATTAATTATTGTTCACGATTCCTATGCAAGTCTTTCCTTACCTATATAAACCCCTTTACCATCAGCAATCTTTCCTACAACGGAGCTTCTCATACCATATTTTTTGAACGTTTTGATTACAGCATCTGCAACTTTGTCTCGAGCTATGACGCAGAAACCTATACCCATGTTGAAGGTGCTGTACATCTCCTTATCATTTATCTTTGCATATGTCTGCAGAAGTTTAAAGATTGGTTGCGGTTCTGGTACATCATCAAGTTTGAAGCTAACACTATCGTTTAGGCGCGTAAGTTTTGTAAATGCCCCGCCAGTTATATGTGCTAAACCATGTATTTCCATTTTGTTTAAGATCTCAATAATAGGTTTTACATAGATACGCGTAGGTCTTAACAACTCATCCGCAAGAGTACTGTTAAGTTCCTTGATCTTTTGTCCTATTTTGTACTTTCTTAACAATACCTTTCGAGCAAGACTGAAACCGTTAGAATGCAGACCGTTGCTTTCTACTCCCACTATTACATCGCCGTTTACAATCTTATCGCCCAGAACAAGCTTGGTTTTATCAGTAATGCCTATCACCGTGCCAGCAAGGTCGAACGCTTGCTTATGACCGGTAATAACGTCTGGCATTATAGCGGTCTCTCCACCAACTATTGCAACACCAGCTTGCCTTGCACCTTCTACCAATCCCTTCACTATTTCGTGCGTTAGCCTTTCATCTGCCTTCTTTAAAGCAATATAATCAACGAATGCCACTGGTTCAGCGCCAACACATATTACATCATTCACATTCATAGCTATACAGTCAATTCCAACCGTATCAAAGCGCCCAGCTATCTGTGCAACAAGCACCTTAGTGCCAACACCATCAGTATGCAGTGCAAGAACCCTGTTATTCCCAATCTCAATCAAGCCTGCATAATGACCATAACCAGACAGTATGCCATTTTGGAATCCATGTGTGACAGAAATAAGCTCCTCTATGGCTTTATGGGCAGTCTTAACTTTCTTAATGTCGACGCCTGCGTCCTTATATGTTACCTTCACAAACCCAGTAAATCACGGCAAGCGTATAAACGATTCTGACCGTGTACGCCAAATAATTTTTATGCATCATATGCATTATTTCTTTATGCCAAAAGCCCTTGTTTTGATGAATGCGGAGCTGGGTCATGAAAACAATCTCGTTGACGAACTTAAGAAAACACCATACGTAAGCGAGGTTTATGCTGTTTATGGTGTATACGATGTTTTAGTTAAGGTAGAAGCTGATTCAATGGAAAAACTAAGAGATACTATTGCGACAAAATTAAGAAGACTGGAAGGAGTAAAATCTACGCTTACCATGATCATTGTAGAAAAATGATCATTTTTGCACAGAAATAACTTGCGAACCAATAATCTTGCCAAGTTCCTCTGTAGTTATGGCAAGTCCATACCATTCCTTTATTGTTTCCAAACTAGCAACATGAAAATCTGGATGCATTGATGCTACAGCATCTGAAAGAACCATTACATCGTACCCTCTATTGAACGCATCTCTAACAGAATTGTCAACACATACAGATGTATCTGCACCGCAGAAAATTATAGTATCAGTATGAGAGCTTCTTAACCAGAGATCAAGTTCGGTATCCTGAAATGCAGAATCCCTTCTCTTTACCACAATATGATCTGCCTTATCAGGTTTCAACTCTGGAATAATGTCAGCATCCCATGTTTCCCTAACACATATTGGAACCTTCTTGATCCTTTCCTCACGCTTCTTCGGTAGTATTCTATGTCTTCTGGTAAACAGGTCTATGCCAGAAGCCTCACGCACCGCCTGCGTGTAGAATATGGGAATACGTGCTTTTCTGCATATGCGTATTGCAGTTTTGATGCTAGGTATTATTTTTCTATAGTGCGATATATCGATACCTAATTTATCATAAGATCCTCCTTCACTGCAAAAACCATTTTGCATATCGATTACTAGCAAAGCAGGATTTATCTCATAACTGTTAAACTTGATCACGTATTACATAACACATCATATCAATATTAAAGTTCTCGTAAAGCATTTCCTTAACAGTACTTATTTCGCGATGTTGCTAGAAAATATAATTAAACAGGAATAGCCTTTATTCCGTCCACTCTTAAAGATGGTGTTATGGATGGTAAAGAATGCCACTGCAGTATATGCTTGGAATCTTTTCCTATAGCTGATATATTCATAAGAAGTCGTTGCAAATTATCAATTATCCTGACCATCTTGGATGGTCCTACGATCTCTCCATTTTTGATCATGAAAATACCACTTCTAGCAGTACAAGAGAAATCACCTTTCTCGGGGTTAACTGCATACGTATACCATAAGCGCCCTACAAGCAAACCATTTTTGGTTTCCTTGATAATTTCATCCCTATCATAATCGCCATTCTTTACCACTATATTGTGTATAGATGGAAACGGTATAGGGTCTGCAGATCTGCCAACTGGATATCCAGGCCTACTTGCATTGCCTGTCGATTCAACATTATCTTTGGCAGCATAGAATGTATCGTATATTATGTTTTGAAACATACCTCTCTCGATCAGGTTTCTTGTTTGTGTAGACACGCCCTCATCATCGAAGGGTTTGCTCCCCATGCAATCTCTGGCCCTTGGGTCATCTTGCAATGTGAAGGATTCCACAGCTACTTGCTTGCCTAGCTTTCCATACAAGCAGCTCCGTTTATCTTGATAGGCCTTTGCATTGAAATTGTAAGAAAATACAAATGACAAGAGTTCTCCAAGCGCATATGGCGCAAAAATAACGCTATAGGTTCCTTCATCGCACTTGCTTGCACCAACAGACTTTGTTGCCATATCGCCTGCCTCCTTTCCTACTGATTCTGCATTGAATGCATTGAATGTTCTTGCTGCGTTAAACCCAACACCGCTTACAGTTTCACCATTATTCTTTGCATCAGCGTTAATGTTTCCAATTATGTAAGTACCATTATCATGCAGATTTACATCATTACTGTTTGCAAGGTAAACATGTTCTTTTACAACATGCAAACTACCTGAAACATTACTTACAGTATTGAACTGCAAAGCAGAATTTAACATTGAAAGAGCGATGTCGACACACTCTTCGCTGCTTAACTTATTCAGACGCTCGTCGTAACACCCATCTACTGTTGTGATCTTTGATGGTTTTGGCAATGATTTCCACTCAGTCTTGGATTCCATCACGGTTGCAGCTGAAATAGCGTCTTCCGCTGCATCAGCTAGATGCTTCTCGTCAATAAGTGTGGTTGAAGATGCTCCTATGCTCCTGTTCTTTACAACTCGCATTGCTAAACCCCATTCCCTTGTACCTTTAGCTTCTGCTATCTGTGCACCTGCAATCCTTATCGTTATTATCTCCTTGTCTGTGAGAAAAGACTCTGCTTCATTGGCACCATTCTTCAGGGCAATATCTACTGCCTTTTCGCAAATATCTTGCATAGTTACATCATCCTTAATTCTGCGCTGATCGCTTGAACCTATACTCGTCCAGTTTTATCAGATGATGGTACGAACCAAACATAGAAGTATCATTTACCTTGTCCAGTGGGTCATCACCTTCCTCTCCATCGTAAACCTTTAGAACCTTGTACGTGGTTGATCTCTGTGCTGGTGTCCTTCCAGCTCTTCTTATCAGGTTCCTTATCTGTCTGGGTTTAAGCAGCTGGCCGTGTTGTGCGCCAGCAGCAGTTGATATACTTTCATTTATCAGGGTGCCACCAAAGTCATTTACACCAGCACCCAACAGAAACTGCGAAAAATCTGCTCCCTCTTTCACCCATGATACCTGTATGTTATCTATGTAATTATTCAGCATTAATCGGGCTACTGCATGCATCTTCACAACTTCATTCTTGGTAGCACCGGGTCTTATGTCGTCAACAAGTTTATGCTTGAACATAGGCGCTTCAGTGTAAATGAAACTTAGAGGCACAAACTCCGTAAAACCATGAGTCTCCTTCTGCACCTCTCTCAATAGCGCAAGGTGGTTTGCCCTGTGTATCGGTTTTTCAATATGCCCATACATTATTGTAGATGTTGAAGGTATCCCTAACTTGTGCGCTGTTTTGATAACATGAATCCAATCCTGCACTGTAATTCTTCCTGGCGAGATCTGGTCTCTCATATCTTGGTCTAATATTTCAGCTGCAGTGCCAGGCAGACTGCCCACACCAGCTTCTTTCAACATCTTTAGGTAGTCCTCTATGCTCGTCTCAGATCTAACTGCACCATAAAGCACCTCTTCCGGTGAGAAACCATGAATGTGCATTTGCGGTAATTCTTTCTTTATCGCTTTACAAATATCTATGTAAAGATAGCCATCCATTTTCGGTGGTAGTCCCGCTTGTATACAAACTTCCGTAGCACCAAAGTCCCAAGCTTCCCTTGCCCTTCTCACTATTTCCTCTGTTGGTAAGAAGTAACCTTCCTCTTCTCGAAAGTCTCTGCTGAAAGCACAGAAGCCACAACGCTTTATGCATACGTTTGTGAAGTTTACGTTTCTATTGACAACAAATGTCACTAGGTCACCAACCTTCCTTCTTCTAAGCTCATCTGCGACAAAAATCAACGCATTAAGCTCTGAATCATTGCATCCGAAAAGCTCTACTGCATCTTTTACAGACAATTCTTTATCATCAAGAGCCCTGTTCAGAATATTCGCAACTACAGGATCTATGTTATTAAAATCACTCATGTAAATAGTCCTCCTTCACAAATCCTTTTTCATCGGCAAGCGCATATACATATTCCATTATATTATTGGAGAGAAATCCATTTTTCGATATGTATTCTGGATAAACTGGCAACCTAGCCCTGAATCTAAAGCCGTATTTTTCGCTTGCATATTTTACGTCATCAATATTTGGCCATGGAAATTCGGGATTAACGTGATCTATCGTAATAGGTGATATTCCTCCCCAGTCGTTTATACCTGCCTTGAGATATTTGCTGTAATGATTTGGATTAAGATTTGGCGGTACTTGGATATTCATTTCAGGCATGATTATTCTGGCTAATGCAGCAGCTCTTAACATGTAATTTATTGTAGGACTCGGATACAATGCCATAGGCGTACCAGGTTTAGGGCTGAAGTTCTGAATTATTATTTCCTGTATATGCCCATATTTTTCATGCAACTGCTTTATTGTGAATAATGAATCTACAAGTTCTTCAGGCGTTTCGCCTATGCCAACAAGCAAACCTGTAGTAAATGGTATCTTAAGCTGTCCCGCGGTTTCAAGGGTTTTCAGTCTAGCTTTCGGGTATTTGCTAGGAGCAAGTTCATGCGGCATACTAGGGGAGCACAGTCTCTCGCTAACATTCTCCAACATCATCCCTAAACTAGGGTTCACCTCTTTCAGCTGAATCATCTCATCCCTTGTCATATTACCCGGGTTTGTATGGGGCAGCAACCCCGTCTTTTTGAGCACAAGCTCGCTCATGTGAATTATGTATTCAGTAGTAGTGGAATAGCCCATGGATCTGAGCCATTTTCTTGCTTCATCATACCTCAGTTCTGGTCTTTCGCCAGTCACAAACAGCGCTTCCGTGCACTTTGCCTTCTTGCCCTTTTCAGCAATGTCAAGAACCTGTTCAGGCTTCATCATCGTTGCATCGGGATCATCTGGTTCTTTTTTGTACGTGCAGTAGGAACACGTATCCCTGCAAAGATTTGTCAACGGTATGAAGACCTTCCTTGAATATGTTATTACATTACCCTTCTTGATCTCCATGGTTTTGTTTGCCAGTTCAAATAACTGATCGGTATCACTGCGCATCAACGCATACGCTTCTTCCTTGCCGATCTCTTTACCAAACGATGCATCGTCAAGTATCTCCCGTATGCTAAGCAACACGAATTTGACGGTTATGAATTATAATAACTTTTATGACTTCAGCATACTTTGATAAGAAATGACATCATTCCTCAGTTAAGCCTTTATTCCGTTCTTGGTTTGCTGTATTTATGAGGCTTAACACAATACCCCGTTCATTGGTAAATATTTTGGGTGCAGATAAAGTGGTTTATGATGCAGAAGAGATCAAGAGATATAGCAAAGATGCGTTAGATATTACAAGGGCGCTGCCTCCCAATTTCAAACCCAATTTACCAATTGCCATAGTCAGACCAGATACGGAAGATGATGTTGTTACTGTAGTAAAGTTTGCCAACAAGAAAAGGATACCAATCGTTCCATACGGTGCTGGTACTGGACTGATGGGTGGAGCAACCACAGTCAAGCGTGGTATCGTTGTAGATATGCAAAATATGGAAAATATTAAGATCAACAAAGATGATCTTATGATTAATGTAGATGCGGGCATTGTAGTCAAAGAACTTGCCACTGAGGTGCGAAAACATGGATTGATGTTTGCTCATGATCCTTGGAGTGCCAATTACAGCACTGTTGGAGGTGCAATTGCAACCAATGGAGTAGGATATCTCACATGCAAATACGGCTCGATGGGAGAACAGGTTCTTGGACTTCGTGTAGTTGCTGGTAATAGCAGTTTGTTTGACGTTAAACCTGCAAAGAAGAGATCTACTGGTTTGGATCTTAAGGACATGTTCATCGGTAGCGAGGGTATTCTAGGAATAATAACGTCAGCAACATTGAGGTTGTATCCAGTGCCTGAAAGTCAGCAAATACACGCATTCAGATTCAGCGATTTTGCAAGTGGCTACAAGTGCATTAAGCAATTATTTTCACAGGGAGTAAAACCAACATCATTGGATCTGTTCGAAGCCTTTGATGTAAACGCTGATGCAGATACAAGAACGTGGTTGCAGGATGAAGAGGGAACAAAACTTTACCTGTATTTCGATGGGTTTGAGGAGGAAGTCAATGCACTATCTACCAAGACCAAACATATTGTTAAAGAATTTAATGGTATAAAACTAGGTGATAATGTTGCTGAGGAATACTGGAAGAACAGATACGATATAGCTAACAGATACATATCTTTTATTAGAAACCATTCAAGAAACACAGACATAAAATTTGATTTCATACAGACATACATTCCTGCAGGTAAAGTGTTGGAATTCGATAAAATGTGCAGGGATATAGCATCAAAGTATAAGGTTATGGTGCAAGGACATGGCATATGGCAGGCTTTGGAATTTTACTCCATAAACCTCTTTGCTCATAGCGCAAGTGCGAACGACAGGATGTACAAGGCAATAAACGAGATGCTAAAGCATGCAATCGAGGTAGGCACTATGGAATATGTTCATGGTGTTGGCGTCCGGCTTGCTCATTTGATGAAAGAAACTCACTCAGATGGAATGGTTGTTATGAAGAAGATCAAGAGAATTTTTGATCCGAATAATATAATGAATCCCGGCAAACTATCATTGTGATTATGGTGATTCAAATGGGCTGGGTCTTTCCTCATGCACCAGTGAGAGTTGCATTGTTTCACCGCCTCTAATTATAGTTAATTGTATTTCATCACCAACTGACGTATGCCTTTCTAGGTAAACCAGAACATCGTCTATCTTTCTAACTTCTATATCGTCAATAGCCATAATTACATCACCACCAAGTCTGATCTGCCTGCCATCAAGCGTAACCTGTCTGTCACCACCCTTAATACCATACGTTGCTGCAGGACTATTTGCTACAATATCTACTACCAAGAATCCCCTTGCTTCCTTAAGGCCTACAGCGTTTGCTATTTCTGGTGTAATATCTACTCCGGAAACTCCAAGCCATGGATGCCTATAAGCACCGTCATTGATAAGAGCTGGAACTATTCTCTTCACAGTATTAGACGGTATCGCAAAACCAACACCTGAAAACTCTCCCGTAGCCGATCTTATAGCACTATTAACTCCTACGACCTCACCTCGCAAGTTCAATAACGGACCACCAGAGTTGCCTGGGTTTATAGCCGCATCGGTCTGAATCACATCTGGTATCGAAAATCCTCTCGAATCGAAGAGTGGCAACAATCTGCCTAATTGACTGACAATACCTGCAGTCATTGAACCGCTCAGGCCAAATGGATTGCCTATAGCGGCTACAGGATCACCAACTTGTAGTGTAGATGAATCACCCAGCGATAATGGAAATAGTCTATCTTGTGGAACATCAACACGTACCACTGCAAGATCCGCGTAAGGATCGGTGCCTACCAACGTAGCCCTGTAAATAGTACCGTCTGAAAATGTCACATCGATCCTATCCGCATTTTCAACTACGTGATTGTTAGTTATTATATTACCATTTTGATCATACACAAAACCAGATCCAAGACCTTCTCCACCAAAAATGGAGCTTCCCGATAGCACAGTTATCTGAACAACAGAACTTTCTACCCTTTTGAATAATTCCTGTAAGGATAACTCTGTTTCAGAGGGCTCTACTAACACGGTCTCGCCTTGCGTGGTTATAGAATATCCGTTGGTCTGTGTAAGAGGTGTTTTAGGCTGAATAATCGTATCATTTTCCTCGTTCGGAATCTGTATTACATTAGTGTAGTAAAGCATGCCCGCTGCTATGGCAACTATAACGCCTACGATAACAACAGATTTCATTTAAGAAACATACTTGCTCAATATCTATATACGTTTTCTCACACAATATGCGTTAAATAGGCGGTACGATCGTTCCTCGGCACCCCTAAAATAAACATGCTACGTATAGGTAAGTGAAAATGAAGCGAAGTACGTTCGGAAAATCACATGTGGAGGAGAGCCAGTCACATATAAATACCAAAAATATGGGGGATCATGCCTATAAAATGAGAGGTAATTACGTAAAGGCTTTTGTGATTCTTAGCATACTTTTGGCATCCACTTTCGCTTACCCAAGTTCGTATGCACAATCAGGTGTTATGCTAAATCTTGCTAAACGTGATTATGTTGTAGGAGAGTCAATAATAGTATCAGGCATAGTACAGTCACCTAGCAGTAACGTCCTTGTGATAATCCAAGTCTGGAATCCTAACAACGAAGCATGTGGTTCGCAGCAGATAAACGTCAGCGAAGACGGGTCATTTATCGCTATACCGATCAAACTTTCTGGCAGGGTCTGCAGTATACCAGGTACATATACAGTAACTGCGTTCTACGGTGAAAGTGAAGGTACCATTAACTTTGAAGTGCAGGCACCTGTTGCTGTAACCCAGAACGCTAATGAAAGGTTGCAAACCCTCTTGGATATTCTTAACAAGGCAAAGCAGAGCGTGGACAACAAAATTAGTGATGTGCAAGGCAAGGGAATCGGGATACCCAATGATGTAATGGAAATGTATGAAGAGGCATTAGTGGAGGTTCAGGAGACGGAAGATGTTGTTGCTGAAGGCGATGTAAATGCTGCGAAGGAACATGCTACGAACGCAATGACCATGTTAAGAAAGGTCTTTGCGGCTTTAGCACAACTTGAAGAGGCTAAAACTGAGGTTACTGCATCTACTGACAGCACTGAAGAGAGTGATGATCTAAAGAGGGCAGAGAAAATAAGTGAACTTAGACAGGCTATTGTTCGTACAATAGAATTCAAAAACAAACTTGCTAATATAGCTGCAACAAGTAATGTTAGTGCTAATTTTAAGGATTTTGATTCTGTCATAGAAGAGGCAAAACTTCATGTAGAGCAAGGTAACATTGATGAAGCAGCACGAGCATTGGCAAAGGCACGTAAGATCTTAAGTGACATACAAGAATCGTTGACACAACGTGCAAAGGAGTATCGACAGAATAAGGCAAGGGAATTTGTAGAAAAGACTGTTCAGCGTATAGATGAAATGATTGCAAACGCTATGGAACTAAAGTTACCGCAGGAAGTAATTGATGCCTTAACAAATGCTAAAAATAAATTACTTGCCGCGAAGAATATAAATGAAATAATCAACGTAGCAAATGAGCTAAAGGGCGAAAAGGCAGATTACGTGGAGCATAAAGGAAAGAATTTTGAACGCGCAGTTCAGAATCTAGAAGCTAAGTTACGGGAAGCCAAACGTGTTGCGGAAGAATCTAATGGTAATCTTGAAGTTTTTGGTAAAATTGATGTGATGATTAAAGAAGCTAAAGAGCTATGGGCTGAAGGTAAAACTACAGATGCTGTAAACATGCTTGAGAAGGCAGAGCGTGCACTTAGAGAAGTCATGGGAATGAAGAAAGGCGGAATGAAAGATGGTGCGAAGAACCTTGCTGCTGAGCTTGAGAGACTTGCAA
Source organism: uncultured Nitrosopumilales archaeon (assembly GCA_964372525.1). Classification (GTDB taxonomy): domain Archaea; phylum Thermoproteota; class Nitrososphaeria; order Nitrososphaerales; family UBA213; genus CAYJTD01. Next base: position 11,435 of record CAYJTD010000005.1, read on the forward strand.
AATTTGCTGAAGATTTGAAGAAAGAAGTTGGAGATAATAAGGAAGCACTTAGCGCAATAGAGAAGGCGCAAAGTCTGATCAACAGTGCAAAAGAGATTCTGGCTGGCACTGCATCTGAAAGTGATATGCAAACTGCTCATAACATGTTTGTACAGGCAAAGCAGTTGCTTGACAGAGCTAAACAAATGGTTGGGGGTAAGGTACAACCTACACCAATGCCAAGTGTAGCTGATGATCCAGAAACATTGAAGAAAATGGCCCAAATGCTTGAGGATAGAGCTCACAGACTGATGGGAGTGGCAGAGAAGCAGGAGAATAAGGAAGCCATGAACATCATAATAGAAGCTCTTGAAATTGTACGCAAAGCTAAGCAAGTGATAGAGGATGAAAATTATGATGATGCTAAATCTTTACTGCGTCAGGCTAACGAACTTTTGAACAAAGCTGAGAGAATGCTTCGCGAGGGCTCAAATACGGATCAAAAACCCAATATTCCGCCAAATGATGAGCAGGCAAAGAAGGCGATAATGCAGGAAATACAGGTGCTTGAAACTGTAGCAACAGATCTCAAGAAGAAGGCTGGTGACAACAAAGAGGCTCATGAATATATCAATGACGCTGTAGATGACTTGAACGATGCAAAGCAATTAGTCAGTGAAGATCACCTTGACAAGGCCAAATCAAAGGTTATTGACGCAAAAGAAAATCTTAGAAAAGCACAACAGATCATAAATAACACTAACGCTGGCAGCGAAGAAGAAAAAGAAAAATCCCAGTCTAGATCAGGATGAAAGCCCTGCACCTTCATACAAAACTCTTGCTATCTGTATCTATAGCTAGCATTTTGTTATTACCAATTAGCTATAACACAACATTTGCACAATATTCAATGTCTAGTACAACGGTTACAGCCAACTCTGACGGAAGTGTTAACGTTTTTCAATCTATTGATTTGGATGGTGTAACCGCAAACGTGCAAGTTCAAACTTTTGGTACAAGCATACACGACATAATTGCCACAGATGAAACCAACACAACACTCTATACTGACGTTGATAGTGATGGAATCGTTATTGATACTTTGGGTTCAGAAAGGGTCAGTTTGTCATATTTTGCTGATGGTCTTCTTATGCGCAACAGTGATCTACGGAGTCTCTCATTTACTAGCACTGAAGATGTTCAGATAATTCTTCCTGCAGGAGCAGAAATTCTTTACATAAGTGATATTCCACTCTACGAAGACAGCGGCATAATTTTCATGGAAGCAGGTACTATTGAAATAGACTACATTCTACACGAAGTTGTCACAAAAGAATTTGTTATAGATTCTGGGGTAAATGAGTCTATAGTAACTGTATCAAGCGCTGCAACTATTGCTGATTTTGCTTTCACACAAGAAAACAAGAAGATATCCTTCACGGTGGATCGTGCAAACATGCCAGTAACTCTAATGATACCAATTGCACTGATGGAAAGTCCATTTGCCGCTCTTATGAATGGAAACTCTATAACACATTCGGTATACTTCTCTACAGATACTCATACATGGATCATGCTTGAGCCTAATGAAGTTGGAAGAGTTATGCTATTCAGCGGCACAACAGTGCCTGAATTTCACGGCAAGGCAGAGGTGAAGGTAATTGCAAAACAGATCCGTGATCTTGTTCTATTACGTGTGACAAATGATAAAGACAGTACCGCAGGCATATACGGTCTTACTGTAAAGATCGATTCTGGCATAGATGCGTTCAAAGGTCCTAATGAATGGAGTAGGATTAGTTCAAGTACAGGACCGGTCACGTCATCCACAGACGACGATCCCATAGTACCCGGCAAAAGAACTGTTTTTAGACTGAAAGTAGAGGCTAGCGGTCCAACTATAGGATGGAAGGTGCATGATCAAAGTGGCAGTATACTAGAAGAAGGGACGGTAAAACCATTTATGTTTGGGATTAAGGGTCGGAATTAATTAGTATTAATCATATTGTAAGATTTTATCATAACAAGATTCACGCTCACTATGAATAATCAGAGTGTAAAACCCTTTGAGCTGTAACGCGAATACACATAGTCTCTATCACGCCATTTTACACCTTTTCTTCTACCAGCTTTCAAAACACCAGAAAGGAAGCCGAAAGCAATTATGAATGCTGCAAGGGGAGCTGCGAGTGTATAAAGTATGTTTAGCCTTAGACCAACATACGCTTCTACCATGCCAGATGCTATGATCAGTGCACAGGCAGCTCCACTTACTGCAAAAAGTATCTTTGCGATTATATTATCCAAGAAGAATGCGGAGTATGGTAAAATAATGAAAGGTGCTAGGAAAAGGAAGAAGGATACAATGAATATGGAAATTGCCTGAGACTTGTTTACTCTGTATAGTGGTATGATAAGTCTGCCCAAACCATTCCATAAAGAGCTAAAATCCCTCGCCCAGATTGCAGAGACCAGATGCTCTCCTCTGAACATCTTTAGCTTATAACCATCCTTCTTCACGCGAGAACCAAGAGCACCATCTTCAACAAGTTCGTTTCTAACATCAGAATGAGTTCCAATTGATTAATAGAAATTGCGTTTTATTACATAAAAAATTCCAAAGAAATAACCTATTTTGTGTGTATGGTCATTAACACGTAATGGCGAGTTGCTCGAATTCAAAAACGTGCTCAGGAACGGCATTGTAATTTTGGTCCATCGATCTATGCACACAAGTCGTGGAATCAGTGTAAGAGCATCTAGACCTTCGTTCGTCATTTTAGAGACCGCACTAGAGATAACATTTTTTGCATAATCGGTATCTGCATCTGTAAAGAGTAGAAGGTCTCCATCAGATCTGATATATCCCTGATAACATGCCCAGTTCTTTCCCGCCCACCCATCTGGCTTTGGTCCTGCTTCCACGAATGTTATTTTATTGTCTTGTGAAGCATGTTCTTTCATAAGATGCGCCGTTCTGTCTGTTGAAGAATCGTCTATAGCTATGATATTGTAATTCGGATAATCTTGCTTTCTTATTGTGGTAAGGCAGGTGCTTATGAAACGTTCCTCGTTCCTTGCAGGTATTATAACGCTAACTTTTGGCCATTTAGTATTGCTCACCGTATCAAGTTTTGGTGCTTTTCTAAATGATCTTGCTATGTATGCTAGCAAGTATATCCATGTGGCCAGCACTCCGAGCATTATAGATAATAGTACTACATTGAAAATATCGAATACCAGATTCATGAACATCACTGCTTTTCGGCATCTGCACTTATTCTTTCCAGAGCATCTTCAGTACCCTGCTGGATATGACCCTTTACCATGCCAGTAAACATGGACATCATGCCTGATAGTTTAATATCCCACACAACATCAACTTTCGTTTTACCATTAGTATCGTTCAAGGTAATGGTCTTTGTGCCCTTCATAGGCCCATCAGTTATACTTACTTCAATACTCTTCATGGGGTTCAACACAACAGTTTCCATGCATTTGGAATTCTTGAACGCTATGATAACTTCCCTAGTTATGGTATTGCCATCAACATTTAGGTTCTTAACTGATTTGGTGCCATGCCAGTACTTTGGCTCGTTATCAAGATCGCTTGCAATTTTCCAGACTTTTTCTGGGGACGCATTAATCTCCCTGCTTACCTCTATACGAACCATCGCACAGGGTAACTATTCATGGCCTTATTAGTTAATCTCCCAAATAACAGCTAGGTATGTTCTAGCTATATTATGAAACTCTAGCACAAGTGTGATAACACATTCAAAAATTTACTCTTCAGATTCTTCGTCAGATTTTTTACCTTTATCTTTACGTTTTTCAGATTCTTCTTTTATTTCTAGACCTTCGGCTCCGGCCATCATTTCAGCAAGTTCTTCTTCACTTAATTCTACTGTTTCAGGTTCTGGTTCAGGTTTCTTTTCTTTCTTCTTCAACTTCTCTTCCTTCTTTTCCTCTTTAGGTTCTTCAACAGCCTTCTTCGGCTTTTCCTTCTTCTCTTCCTTCACTTCTCTTGGCTCTTCAATAACCTCTTCAACTTTCTTCGGTTCCGGCTGTGCAATTTCTTTTTCTTCCTCTAGTTCCTCAGCAACAGTTTCAGTAACTGATGCAGGTACTGCAGCCTCAACCTTTGACTTCTCCTTAACCTCTTCAACTTCCTCTTCCTTTACCTCCTCAGAATATAGCGAAACGGTTACAACATCATCTTCATCCTTTACCATCTTTACCCTGATCTTGCGTGGAGGATGCCTGATACCCCGCTCCCACATAACTTCATTCAAACTTTGATCTATCTTTACCTCTTCAGATTTCATATGACGTTGCGCAAATTCCCTGATCATATTGATAGCACGTTTAGTCCTTCTAATTCTAGGAGTCAACAATACCTTGGAAAGATTTATCGTATAAACACGACTCAGCTCTTCTTCTTCTGACAAAACTATCACCCTACGTTAACGTCGGTTCTTCGCCACTCTCTCTGCTTAGGGTTCCTTCTCACCCTTCTATTAGTTCTCACTATAATCCAAGCAGGAAGAGAAGAGTTCTGCTTGATTTTTTTCATTAGCCTGTTCTTACGTCCAGAATGCTTCCTTGGAGCCATTGCAAGAGCATAGCATGAAGACCCTTTTTTAAACCATTCCACTTGCGTGAAGAATATCATAAATCTGCTTCAGTATCCTCGCTGTTGCACCCCATACTATATTGCCATTGTATTCGAACTTGTATATTTCTCCAAAACTGTCATGCTCAAGATCACGCTCAACCGTTTTTAGCAGATCAATCAATGGGGCATCAATCACCTCCTTGATCTCCTTACTGTCAGGTTTAGGCTCTTCAATAGCATCAATTATGGCAACGAAGGGCAGTATGGTAAAGTTGGAAGTCAATGTATGTACTCCACGCAAAGTGCCAATAATATCACGCTCATCTATCCGAATACCCATTTCTTCATATGTTTCCCTTATTGCCGTCTGCATCAGGTCCTTGTCAGTATCCAAATAGGTTCCACCAGGGCATGATATCTGTCCTGCATGGTTCCTTAGTTCGTTGCTACGTTTGGTAAGCAGCACGTGTGGTTTACCATTTCGGAAGTGAATTATTACCAATACGGCTGCAAGTATTCCCTTCTCAAGTTTCTGCTCCTTTGTCAGATGAGGGTTCAACACTTTGCGCAACTGTGAGGATTCCACTAGTGAAAGCTCAATAACGAAATAAATATGCCTTTGCTTTAGATTGCCGCATTGAACATATCATATGAAATGAATCCCCCAAAGATCATAAGAAATACAACTTTCGATCTTGATTCACTTAAACATGACATGCACAAGTTTCATGATAGGATCTCTCAACTTGCCAGCCTTGCTGATAGCATACATTTGACCGATTCAGTTTTGGGTATACCGAGAGTATCCAGTATAGGCGCAGCTCATGAAATCATAAAACTACATCGCGACATAAAATTGCGGTGTAGTATTAGAGCAAGGGACAGGAATCTTAGTGCAATAACACAGTTGGTTTCTGGTGCAATAATGCTGGGTATTGATGGCCTACTCATAGTCAAGGGAGACAAACCAGAAAGGCCTTCGATAGATTCAGGTTTGTATCCAAGTGATGTTGTAAAGATATTAAATGAACAGGGTTTTGGTGACAAGATCAAACTATTCCTTTCAGTTCCCAATAATCCAGATCTAAACAAAATACAGAAGAAGGTTGAAGCACAACCGTATGGTTTTATAACACAATCAATAAGTTCACTTGTTCATTTACAGAAGATCGTTGATCATGCAAAAAGCAATAGTATAAGGGTAATTCCAACAATAATGGTTCCATCCCCAAAGAACAGGGAATCTGCGACAATGATCAAGCTGGATTGGAGGGAATATGAAAATGATACTTATTCGTTTATAAGACGAGCTTCCGATATGTGTGAAGAAGTACTTATGACATCTCCAAACAGTTTTAATGAAGGAATAAATCTTCTGAGTAAAATAAAGGGCGAATGATTTGATAAAGACATATGCATTGGGAATATATCCCAGACCCGACAAACTAATTCAGGCTACAAGGAGGAACGACAAGAAACTTCCGCAGCTATTTCAACTAGAGAAGAAGAAACTCATAAAGGAGCAGCAGACAGCGAAACTAAGCTATGTTTGTGATCCCTTGCTTGACTGGAATGATATGTTCAGACCCTTTTCTAATACTAAGAATGTCAGTTTGGGTGCTTTGAATAGATTCTTTGAAACCAATACATTCTATCGCAAGTTGATGATTGATGGTGAATTAGATGGTTCATCAGGTATCGTTAAATCACATCTGGCACTCACATTACTGCCAAAGAAGAAGGAGATTGCTGCATGCATGCCCGATCCGTACACATTCGCAGACTTGAACGAAAACAAATACTACAAGAACAATACAGAGTATCTCTTTGCCGTCGCAGACATGTTGAAAAGAGAAGCAAAGGCACTTGCAGGTGCTAAGGTCAAGTTCATACAGCTAAATGCTCCATCAATTGCTTACAATGCTGATAAGGTAGACATTGGTATCGTTAGAGATGCTGTTGAGAGAGTAAAGAATGGAGTGAAGGCAAAAGTTTACTTGCACCTGTATTTTGGTAACATTTCCAAGATATTTAGCAAATTACTTGATATCAAGATCGATGGCTTGAGTATAGATTTATCATTCACCGATCTTAATTCGCTGGTCGATCAAAAAGTAGACAAAGGCTTGTGTCTGGGCGTAGTTAATGGTATGAACACAAAGATGGAAGATGTAAAGGCAACTGCAAAGATTGTTTCAAATGCTCTAGACAAGATGAACCCGAAAGAAGCGTATATTAGTACTACATGCGATCTAGAATTCTTACCTTATGAATTCGCTGTTAAGAAATTATCTAGACTTGGAGCTATAGGGAGGAACGTAAAGTATGGCTAGAGCTTTTCCGACCCAAGAGATTGGAAGTCTGAAGAAGCCAGAATGGTTGCTTGAACTAGTACGAAACGAACAGATAAGCGATGAAGACAAGTCAAAAGCAAGAAACGATGCAGCATATCTTAACATAAAGACTTTGGAAGACATAGGTCTGGATATTGTTTACGATGGAGAGGTCAGAAGGGTAGAGATGTATGAATACCCCATTAGATACATCGATGGTTTCAAGTTTGCAGGTCTGATTCGCTCATGGGACAACAAGTATTACAAGAAAGCTAGATGCGTAAGTAGAGTTGCATATAAGACAGATTTTCACTTGGATGAATTCAAATTCGTGAAAGACAATTCTAATAGAATAATAAAGGTTCCTGTCACTGGCCCATATACACTTGCCGATTGGTCGTACAACGAGCATTACGATAACAAGGAAGATTTTGTTATTGACCTAGCACGCAATGTTGTGAGGCCTTTGATGATGGATCTTGCAAAGTATGGGGCACAGGTAATACAGATAGATGAACCAGCAGCTACTACACACCCAAGCGAGATGAGAATCTTTGCCGAAGCGATCAATGAGTGTGCTAAAGGTATCGATGCCAAGATAATAGTACATGCTTGCTACAGTGGAAATGATTACCAAGCACTGGTTCCTTATGCAACGGAGATAAAAGCAAACCAGTTTGCTCTTGAATTTGCAAACAGGGATAGCTGGAAACTAGGAACAACTTATGACGCCAGAAACGGTTATTCGGTTCTAAAGTCACTTAAGGAGCGTGGATTTGATGGTGAGATAGGCCTTGGTGTTGTCGATGTTCATGTTGATGAAATGGAATCGCCAGAATTGGTCAGAGATCGATTGTTATATGCCGCAAAAATAATGGATGACCCAACTAAAATTTACGCCAATCCTGATTGTGGATTACGCACACGAACAAGAAGTATCGCGTTCGAAAAACTGAGAAGAGTTGTACAGGGCGCAGAATTAGCTAGAAATTCGTTAAAGTAAATTTGGTTTAGACTTAACTTATCGTAATATTGTCAGCGTAAACCCCATTTGGATTCTACAGTTCTCTCGATTCTTGAAAATATCAAGAGATCTATTGTTAGACCTATCATCATTATCACTAACATAACAGATGCTACTTGTGCCATACTGAACAACTCCCTTCCTATGTTTAATACGAATCCCAATCCTAGAAAGAGGAAAAGCATTTCAGCATTTATCAATGCTCTCCACGCAAATGACCATGAATGTCGCATACCAGAGACTAGGTGTGGTAAAGCAGCAGGAAATATCACATTAGTTAGTAAAGAAATTCCTTTAGCACCCATGTTCTTTGCGGCTCTTACATAGATTGGCGGGATGTTTCTAATGGCAGTATAAGTGGACATAGCCATCGAAAATATAGTGCCTATAACAACCACGAATATTATACCAGCATCATTCAAACCAAACCAGATCAGACCTATTGGCACCCATGCTATACTGGGTATGGATTGCAGACCAAGAACCAGTGAACCTAAAGTTTCATGTATGGTTTTGTATTTTGCCATATACAACCCCATTGCAATGCCACCGGCTACAGCAAGCACAAATCCTACAAACAATCTCCACAAACTTGTTCCCACAGCAAATGGTAGTTCTCCAGTTGTAGCACTATGCACAAGTGTCTCTATTACCTGCAGTGGCGATGGGAAAAGCATCTCTGGCAGTACCTGTGCCATATAGATGCCCTGCCATACGCTAACTATAGCAGCATAGAATACCAATCTCTTAGCTAAGGATTTACCTTGAACCATTTGTTCTCACAATTCTTGCAAGTTATTTAAACTTCGTCAACAAGGAACCTTAGTTCTCATCTTTCTTCACCATACGTTCCTTCTTTCCGTCAGGTTCTTGGAACTCTTCCTTTATAGCTGCAGCAACTTCACCTTTTAATTCCTCCAAAATAGATCGGGAGTAAATATTCAGGCTAATGTCTTCTATAAGTCGGGGTCTTCTATAATCAATTTTGAACTCACTTTTCACCGTAGCAGGTCTATGCGTAAACACCACCACTCTATCACCTAAACATACAGATTCATTTATGTTATGCGTTACGAAAATTATCGTCTTTCTTGTTCGCTGCCAGATCAACTGTAATTCAACCAAAAGTAGATCACGGGTTTGGGCATCAAGCGCTGCAAACGGTTCGTCCATAAGCAATACTTCTGGGTCCATAACAAGAGAACGGGCAATCGCAACACGCTGTTTCATCCCTGTTGATAACTGATACGTATATGAATCAGCAAATTTTGTCAACTGCATCATGTCCAGATAATGCATCGCTCTTTCTCTCCGTTTTTCTTTTTGTACACCAGCAACCTTCAATCCAAATTCTACATTATCAACAACCTTCAACCAAGGAAACAACGCACCTTCTTGGAATACCATCGTTCTATCAGGACCAGTATCGCTAACTGGTCTTCCATCTAGTATAACTTCACCACTGTCAGGTTTCTCTAAACCAGCTATTACATTCAACAATGTTGTTTTCCCGCATCCTGAAGGACCGACGAAACATACAAACTCACCATCAGTTATGTTTAGATTTACGTTAGAGATAGCTTTCACTGCACCATTATTTTGATTATAAACCTTCGATATATTGCGTAATTCAAGTTTAGCCAAACGCTATCACCATTATTGAACCAAGGATAGTTCCTTTTCTGTTAACACTTCGTTAAGCAGTTCGGTATAATATATACCTGATAGGTCTGGTTTCTCTTCAATTAATCTCAACTCATATGCTTCCTCAGCAAATTTCCTCACAGACTCTTCCATTGGGTCATATGTAAATTTAATTCGTGAAAAAGATTCATGTAATACATCAAGCGGCAATGGTTTGCGTAAGATTTTTTCGATTTGCTTATTCACAATTTCTTCTGCTTGTTCTGGATGCTCATTTATCCAGAGCGTAGTTTCTACATGTGCTTTCAGCACTTTCTTCACTAGGTCTTGATGGTTCTGCAGGAATTTAGTGTTAACAATTATAAGCACAGTTGCGAATTCACCGTCTTTCCAGAGATCGCGTTCATCTAGGAAGATTTTTCCGTTGGCGTTTTTAACCAGCAACGTTCCCCATGGTTCTGCAACCCATGCTCCATCAAGCTCTTTTTTGAGAAAGAGTGTCATTATATCAGAATTATTAGCTGATAAGACATGCACGTCGCCACCATACTGTGCGAGTCTATGTCCATGATTAGTGATATACGACTTTAGCGACACGTCTTGCGTGTTTCCGTATTGGGGTGAGGCAAATTTCTTTCCAGCAAAATCTGAATGTGATTGTATATTAGCATCTGATCTGACAACGAAAACAACACCACCACTTGTAGAGCCAGCAATTATTTTCAAACCTTCATCAGAACGCATGTATCCGTTTATAGCTGGGGAGGGACCAACATATGCTATATCTATTTGATTTGTAAACAAAGCTTCGATAACGCTAGGACCTGCATTGAAGGTTTTGTATTGTACAGCAACAGTATCGCCTAACGTCTGCTCGAACGTACCTTTTGCTACAGCTACCAGTGCGGGTGCATGATTTAGATTTGGGAAATAGCCTATTCTAACAGTGTTAGATGCCGATACATCAGTGTTTTTACCAGTTGAAAAATAAACAAGTGTTATAGACGCAACTACCACAATGATTACAGCTGCTATAGCTCCATTTCTTCTATTCATATTGCTGTCATCTTAGACGCACAATAAATATCAATCCTACTACATGAGACGTATCAGTACTTACTTTGCTCTGGACTTGGTTTTGCCTAACGTCTTTCTTGATTCTGTTATGAGTTCTGTAAGTGCGTTAAACGCCTTGGCAACGTCGTTCATGTTCACGAGCATTATCGTGTCAGTATAGCAGCTAATGGTATCTTCTATGTTCACATGCCTTCTTGCCAGCTGATTATAAAATATCAGGGCACAGCCAGGTGTTTTGATGATCTCTTCTGGGCTCTGAACTATTATAGCAGCAAGGTTGCTTTCAACTTCAAGCGTATCATCAGCAAAAACACTCTTCATCTTTTCTAGTATTAGCTGATCGAAAATCAAGGTCACTGAATTGACGCTTTCTGAGACACTTATGAAGCTGTCATAATGTACGGTTAACGGTTTTGCAATCTTTTCTATCGTCTTTTTGTTCTTAACGATTGATAATTTAGCTACGTCTTTTCTACGACTGTTCTTGCTCCCGGCTACTATAGGCTCCACATATGCGTAAGGCACCTTGTTGTCCTTTCTGGTTCTTTTCATCGCA
>CAYJTD010000006.1:0-21020 GCA_964372525.1 uncultured Nitrosopumilales archaeon
TCTGTCCGTGCAGTTCATGCTTTTCGTCTTTTACAATACCATTCTTCAGATCAACCATTGTAAGGAAATTGATTGGTTGCGTGGTTACCAATGCTTCACCCTCTCCTGAACCAGCAACAATTGTCCTGCACCTTACGCGCATTCCTGCTTCACTATCTCCTTCAACGGTTTCAAGCACACGCCAACCTTGTTTGAGTTATTCAAATAATATGCGCCCTTGATGCTGTTTGTAACTACACTATCAACATCATTGCGATCAACCAGTGGCGTCATACATGTGCAACAGTCGCACAACATCTCACCGCCAGCACCCTCGATCTTTTGCGTGTAACCAAGATATCTGGCACTGTCATACGCTGCCCTTGCACAGAATATCAAACATCTCTTTCTAAACTTCTTTCCATCAACCATACTAGCTAACGATGCAAGATCATCAATGCCCAGCTGCGGGCTGCCAAGGGTGATGATATCTCCCCTTTCGCTTGTGTTCAATTCATCTTTTACTTTCTTTGCTTCTTCTTTACCAAATTCTATTGTTTCTCCATCTGTTTTTCCTATAGTGAACATGCCGCATGAGCCAGACGTTCCTATGGCAGCGGATAATGCTTTTGCGTTTCTCTTCTCCAACGGGTTGATGCTCATATTATCAAAGGCAACAACATTGCCAGCAACCTTGCCGGCAAAGTATCCTAACAATCCGTAATCTAATTCATTGTCAAGTTTATTCATTATCTTTATGCACTTGCTTGGTTTTCGCATCTCCTTCATTCTTAATTCTGAGTATGGCGATTTGCCAGTGATGGCACTTGCAAGTGCGCTTAACGCGCTTTCCTTGTTGGTTCGCACGTTGGATATTGAATTTGCATAAACAGCAGCGTTACTTTCCGCAAAACTGACATCAGTTCCTGCGGAAGGCATGCCAAACATCTCGTATGGTATGCATGTGTATGATTTCGTTGCTCCCATTCGTGCGTATGCATCTATAATTCTGTTTTGTTGCGTGATGAATTCTCTCTTTAGCTTCAACGAACTTACCTTCAACGGATCGTAGCCCATCGGGTTGATCGTTGTCCTTGTAGCAAATTTGCCATCTTTACTCAGCTTTTCAAGAAACTGCACACCCGCATCTCCAATCGTATTATAATTGACGCCTGAAACATGAGCCCATTGCACGGGCACAAGTTTCTTTGCATCAGTTGATTCGCCTATGGCAAGCAGTATTCTGTAAGCTGTTACAAGCGCTTCACCTTTTTCACCGTTTAACGCTTTCTCTTCTTCCTTGGTTAGCTGCACAAACACACTACCGATATTCGCAATAATAAACTAAACTATCTATTCAAATTTTGTCTGACATGCAAAGGATAATAATAATGACCATGCTAATGAGCAATTGTAAAACATGGAGACGCAACGACTTCTTGATTCAATGCTTGAAACGATCAATAAAGTAAAACCGCCCAGAATGACGGCGCTTAAAGAATTGCAGGAGACAGAAAATGGTGATCCCCTACAAATATTGATAGGCACGATACTCTCTGCTAGGACTAGGGACGAAAATTCTAAAATAGCGGTCAGCAATTTGTTTGCAAAATACAAGACAGCCAAAGCGCTTGCTAACGCTGATACAAAGAAGATAGAGAAATTGATCAAGCCTTCTGGTTTCTATCGTATTAAGGCCAAGAGAGTAAAAGAAGTGGCAAAGATACTTGTGGAAGAGTACAGGAGCAAGGTACCTGATAACATAGATGAACTGTTGAAGTTGCCCGGCGTAGGGAGGAAGACTGCTAACTGTGTTTTAGTATACGCATTTGACAAGCCAGCAGTGCCTGTTGATACACATGTGCACAGGATTGCTAACAGGTTGGGACTGGTAGAGACCAAAATGCCTGAACAGACAGAAATGGAACTTACATCTAAAATAGATAAAAAATACTGGACGAAGATAAATGACACGTTTGTTATGTTCGGCCAGAATATCTGCAGGCCAATAGGTCCCTTATGCGAACCATGTCTCCTGAAAAAACACTGCAGGTATTACAAAAATAAGATCAAGTACGCTTCTTGACCACAAGCAGGGTTATGAGTGCGCCTACTGCTACAGCAACTGCCACAGCAGGTATGAATGTTATTGGATTGTCCAAGGGATTGCCTGACAAAATTTCTATGGTTATTTCGCCACTAAATGCACTGACATCTGCATCGGCACCATCCCTTCCATAAACTTCGATTGTACCCAGCGTGAATTCACCTATCCTTAATCTGTCGACAATTATTCTCTGGCCGTTGTTGATGCTTAACCTATCGTTCTGCACTAATGATGTTGTTATCGATCTATCATCGAACCAAGAGTCAGGGTTTTCATACACGCGCATGTAACCAACCTGTTCATTGGCAACGGCGACCCATAACTTGTAAGATGGAGGGCTAAGCATCGCTATCTCCACAAAATTTTCATCCTCCGGGTTTTCTTTCAACCGCAGGACAATTTTTGCTTCAGGATTTTCTTCATTGTACTGCAGTTTGTTTTCTATGGTCATCAACCAGTTTGCCACATGTTTTGTGGTTAGTACGTAATGATCAGGTGCTAGAAATTCTGCGTTTGCCGAAGCGAACGGTATGGTAAGAAAGTCAGTCTTTCTTGTAGCTTCCTGTGCATAAGCCATATCCACAGCAGTAGCAGCAAGTAAAAGAGCCAGAATTGTAAAAACTACAACTTTCATTCAACTCAGCCTCCTATGCGAGCAATAAAAACCTAAGGAACAAATGGGTCTTTCCAGTTCAGTATCAAGTCAGCAATTTCAGGCCGCATCAAAAGTTCAGAAGGTCTTTCACCGCTGGTTACCATCTGCCTCAACTTTGTACCGCTTAATTCGAGTCTATGTTGTATATCATGCGGGCAGGTCTTCTCGCTTACGGTTCCCATGCATACCTTGCAGTAAAAGAATGCCGGGAAGAAGACAGGCTTTATTTCAATGTCTGGATAATCCTTGAAGATCTCCTGTGCTGCAAACGGTTGATAGTAATTACCAACGCCAGCATGGTCCCTGCCAACGATGAAGTGCGAGCAGCCAAAGTTCTTGCGCATTATTGCATGCAGTATAGCTTCCTTAGGTCCTGCATATCTCATTTCTGTATGCAACGTTACAAACATCACGCTCTGCTGCTGGTAATAATGTTCGATCAACGTTTCATACGCCTTTATGATAACTTCATCCTTGAAATCGCCGCTCTTCTTCCTTCCTATCAAGGGGTTGACGAACATGCCGTCGAAAAGGTTCAACGCAGCTTTTTGCAACATTTCATGCGCCAAGTGCGGTATGTTCCTTGTCTGAAAGCCTACAATAGATTTCCAGCCGCGCTTTCTAAATTCATCCCTTGTTCGCGCCGGCGATAGCCTGTGTGCTCTTAATTCATTGTTATTTGTCCTGTCTATCAATGCAATTCTTCCCCCTACTAACATGTCCTGCATCTTCATTGTCGTAGAAACACCAGGATGCTTGGTATCTTCTGTCTGGTAAACTGCCTTTGCCATCTCTTTTTTGTTGTAACGGAAAACATCTTCCACATGCATCAACGCAAATATCTTTTCATTTTCATCTTTTATGGCAACATCATGCGAATCCTTCATCTGCTTTGCCGTTTGTTCATCAACATCCAACACTATGGGTATGGTCCATGGAATTCCGTTTGCAAGCCTTCCTCGCTTCAACACTTCTTCAAAGTCATGGCCAAGCATGAATCCCTCTAACGGACTGAAGATACCGTCTGCAACATTCTCTATGTCGCTAACAAGATCTCTATCTACTTTGACGCTCATCAATTCTTTTGCATCGTTGCGCGCTCTATCCAACGCATTGCCAGAAAGCACTCTATTTACTAGCACCCCACCATGAGGTGCAGGAATACCATCCCTTTCACTCAACAAAAATCACTTTTTCTTTACCGGGTTGAAGTGCAGCCCGCATTCCTTGTTGGCATCCTGCTCCCACCACCATCTGCCTGCTCTTAGATCCTCTCCTGGTTTTACTGCCCTTGTACATGGCTCGCAGCCAATGCTTGGAAATCCATTATCATGCAGTTTGTTGTACGGAACGTCATTCTTCTTGATATAATCCCATACCATGTCCCATGACCAGTCAGCTATCGGGTTCAACTTTACCATGTTATTGTGCCCTGCGTCAATATCGACCTTCTTTGTAATAGATCTGGTTGCCACCTGATCCCTTCTCAAACCGGTGATCCATGCATCTAACTTGCCCAATGCCCTGTTCAATGGATGCACCTTCCTTATTTCACAACATAATTTTCTATTTTCAATACTGTGATAGAACAGGTTAAGACCACGTTGCATAACCATATCTTCCACCTCCTTCTGGTCCGGGAAGTAGATTTCTATGTTGACATTATATTTATCACGTATAGCGTCCATGACATCATACGTTTCCTGATTTAATCTGCCGGTATCTAGCGTGAAGATCTTTGCGTCTTTCCTTATCTTTGCAAGCATGTCGATCAGAACAACATCTTCTGCACCAAAACTGGATGCAAGGCCTATCCTTGGATGGAACGTATCCAATGCCCATTTCAGCACTTCCTCTGCGCTTTTGTTCTCCATACTATCGGAGATCTTCTGCACTTCTTCAGTTGTTACCTTTGCCATGGCATTCACAACTCAAACTCGTCTTATAATTATTGCTCTCTGTAACGTTTATCAAGTTTGCCAATACTCATTTGCTGTGCTTGAAAGCAGGGTACTTAGAAATACCAACGAGTTCAACATTCCTTATGGTATTGATTATGGTTACGAAGCTATGTACTTTGGCGTCAACCTGATACTCATGTTAGAATACAAACTATCGTTTGATGTTAATGTGTCAGAAGGTGATGATATCGAAGTGCTGATAGTAACGAGAAAGGACTTTACGAAATGGAAGAATAGCAATAATGATTCTGTACAGGCAGTTTATCAGAAGAAAGGCGACAGGATAAACGATCTTTTTGTTCCCACTGCAAGCGATTCATACGTGCTGATACTTAACAACAGATATTCTGATAAGATGAAGAAAGTAAACATAGCGTTGACGCATACATGGAAGCAGGAGATGCAACTGCATAATTAGATCATGGATAGATGCGCGTAATTGTCCTTGGGAAGAGCGAAGTCGCTCTGATGTGTTTCAAGTTGCATATCCATCTTACCGATCGTTCCACACCAATGCCAAAGCCAGCATGCGGGGGCATGCCATATTTTCTTAGATCAACATACCACTGGAATGATTCTGTTGACAATTCATATTGCTTTAACCTGTTAACAAGAAAGCCGTAGTCATGTATCCTCTGCCCACCGGTAGCTATTTCGCCAAAACCCTCCGGCGCAATTAGATCTGCAGACAATGTTATTTTGTTATTATCTTCTTTTGTCATATGGTAGAAACTCCTTGCGCTCAACGGATAATCTGTAATGAAGAATGGCCTGTCAAATGTTTTAGAAATGAGCCTTTCAGCTTCTGTAGGTATATCCTCCCCCCATTCGAAGTTTATGTTATTCTTTGCTGCAATGTCTCTTGCTTCGTCATACGTTATCCTTGGGAACGGCTTTTCTGGAACATTGAATTGCCTGCCTAAAATTTCCAGTTCCTTGCTTCTCTTCTCCATTATTCTTACGCATATGTAATTCACAAGATCTTCCTGCAATTTCATATTGTCTTGCTGTTCATTGAATGCTACTTCTGCTTCAATCATTAAAAATTCTGTAAGATGTTTTGACGTCTTCGACTTTTCTGCCCTGAATGCAGGCTGCATGATGAAGACCCTGCCGAATGCGCATATCGCCGCTTCCTCGTATAATTGCGCACTTTGTGTTAGCGATGCTTTCTTCCCAAAGTAATCTAGACCGAATAGCGTGGAACCACCCTCGACTGCTGACTGGACAATAGATGGAGCGTTTATGTAAACAAAGTCATGTTCAACAAAATAATCAAAAGCTGCTTTGATGAATTCAGATCTTATCTTCATTATCGAGCTGCTTTTCTTCCCTCTAATGGATAGATGCCTGTTGTCGTATAAGAAAGCTGATGACTTTACTGCACTCTTTGTTATCGGCCATTTTTCTGCCTTTGCAATTATTTCCAATTCTTTTACTGTAAGTTCTTTGCCACCAGGCGCCCTTGCATCGTCTCTTAATTGTCCCTTTATCTTTACAGCAGATTCAATAGTTACATCTTTCATCATGTTAAGGAATTGTTCATCGGTAGCTCCTTTCTTTCCTACTACCTGTATGTAACCAGAACCATCACGTATTGTCAAGAATAATAATGCGCCAACAGTATTTTTTATAACGACCCAGCCGTGTAATTCTACGTTGTCTCCTGCCTGTAATGCTAATACTTCACGAATACTTTGGCTCAATACAGCTCTTATTTTATCATCAGGTTATAAGTTTAGTTTCAAGTATCATACATATCATAAATACAAAACTTTACTGGATAATTAGTTAGTTTAGCTTAGTGTTCGGAACAGATACGACGACTGTAACAACACTGTAAACATATTGTACGGCTGTACAATTCGGCACATCGTCTACAAACTTCATCGGTACAGAATCTATTACCACAACTCATGCATAGTCTTATCATAATTTACTAATAGAAGGCGTCTCTTTTAAACTGTGTTAAGTTTAATACTAGTTCTTAAGATTCTAGTACACAAAACATACTGGATTATCTTGCACTAAGCTTATTTATCTGAAAAGTTAGTAATATTGTGATATGCAAGTCAACAAAGAGGAGTTTGTAAAGAAATGTGAAGAGGTTTACCTAGCACATCGTGAAGAATTGGAGAGTAAGTATGCAGGAAAAATTGTCGCTCTGTATGAAAATGGTGTAGCGGGGATAGGTGATGATGTGGATAGTGCGTACAGGGAAGCTGTAAGGAAGTATCCAGATAAGATATTCTACTTCAGGCGCATAGGGAAGTTCTCTGCTAGTGGAATGCTCTTCTAGGTTTTTGTTATGAAGATTCCATATAAGAATAATCTTCCTGTTGCTTCCATCAAGATTATTGGAAAGAAAAGTCAGGATGTTGAAGCACATATAGACTTTGCAGCTTCTAAGACGATAATACCTCCTTCTATGGCTGAGGAGTCTGCACTCAAATTCGCAGGATTTGAAAGTGTTGCAACTGGGGGAGGCGTGATCCTTATGCCAGAGTATGAAGCTGTAGTCGAAGTGTTTGAAAAGAGACATGAAATACTTGTTGGTTGCATAGATCTGCCAAAGGAAACTCCAATCAAGGGATTGCTTGGAAGAGACATCCTTGATGAGTACAAAGTATGTTTGAATGGTAAGAGAAAGGAAATTGAAATCTCTGATCCCTAAAAAATTATCAATTAAAATAAGATCTAACTATATTCGCTATATTTTCCACGCCGTTTAGTTTATTGGCATAATCCATCAGCATCTTGGCATTATTATCAAAACTGGAATCATTCAGTACACGGTCAGTCGCATTACGAAGATCATCCGGTTTCAGTTCTTTTTGGTTTAGCATCACTCCTAACCCGATCTTCTGCGCTTTGTTCGCATTGCCTAACTGCTCGCCATGTTTTTCTATAGGTATGGTTACAACGGGCTTTCCATACTGTATTGCCTGTGCGAGTGTAGAGTGACCTCCTCTCATTATCAACAAATTGCTCATGGCAAATATTTCATCTCTAACTGGACACCATTCGAAGTACCAGCCATTGCTGATCTTCCTTGGCACCGTGTCTCCCTTTGGCTTTCCCTCTGATACTACAAACTGAATTTTATCATTATCCTTCAGCGCTTCCATTACCTTCTTCAGCACAACCATTTTTGTTTCACCTGGTCCGCTTATGTGCGCAAACACTACAGGCTTGCTATGATCAAATCCCAACAACTTTGCAACCTTGTCAACGTATTCTTCGTTTATCGTTGGCTTTGGTGCCATGAAACCGACATACTTTAACTTGTTTGCAGTACTTCCCACAGGCCATATGTTTTCTTCAGATAACGTGTATGGTGGAGGCAGATCCGGTACGAGCACAGCATCACTCATTGACCATAACGCACCTAAAAATTCTCCAAGCATATCTTCGAACTTGCGTGCAGCCCTAACTTCCCTAAATCTTGGCGATAACAGCAATTTAATTTGGTTTAATATTGTAATAGATGGTATATTCCATGCCTTTGCCATCAATAATGAAGATAACCTTGTATCTGATACAACTACATCCGGTTTGAAACTTCCAATGTTTTTTCCTTCCGTTCCTAGTTGAGCAGTAAAGTGCAGAAAGTTTTTTGGCAATTTCAGTATACTTTCCTTTATGGAGAAACCTGAATCTGTTCCCCAGCCAAAGTCAATCGATGGAACAGACAAACAATTGTATCCATGCATCTTTATGTAATTTACAGCATCGCCAAAAGATGAAAACTGTACGTTTGTATCTTGCTGCAAATTATTTGCAACAAGTAACATCCTACTTGCGTGGCCTAAACCCACTCCATACATAGCAATATAGGCTTTGTTCATGGCACTAGTCATTTTTAATCGCAATATATAATCTTCCTACGTATAACAAGCATGGTAAATAGTTCAAGTATATTTTATTCGTTAACGCTCTTCAAAGTTTGCTCTCTTAGTTGTAAATAATCTGACTGTAAACTTTACCGTTAGGAACGCTGCTGCTGCTAGTACAGCAGTGATGGCTATATCTCGCAGTAACCTCTCATTAATGTCAGGACCTATAGTCGCACTTATCGCCACTCCTGTAAGAAGTAGAGCAATGGCTACTGCTATTACCTGTATCGCCCTATTGATAGGCAAGTACGATCTCATCATTGCAAGTAATAAAACGCAAACACAGAATATTAATGTAATCAGGATTGCTGTTCTTCCGGCGGTTTAATCTGCTTGAAACTTTTATACAGTAACAGATCGTAGACAGTTTTCAGTATACCGCCAAAGATGAATGGGAATGCTAACGAAACGAACTGGAACATGTAACCTACTAACGTTGGACTTGCAGAAAATGGTATGTTGCGTGAAAGATTCGTTATTCCCGCTACTGCTACCCTTTCCTCCGGTTTTACAATTGCAACTACATATGACTGCCTGGTTGGAACATCCATCTGTGAAAGGAACATCCTTACCATGTAGATCGCTATTGCCAGATGCAATGTAGGTGCCAACGCTAATGGTATGAGCAACATATTTGCCGGTATATGCGTAAATACCATTGTTTTCACAAGACCTATTTTACTTGCCAGCTTTGCAGCTACCATGTATGATACTGCGGTTAGTATGCCGGCAACGAAGAAGATGTCTGCTAATTCATTTTCTGGCACTGCAAATTTTACGAAGAACCAGTAGGCAACCCAGCTCTGTATCACAAATCCGCCCGCAAATGAATCCATGCCAAATAATATTGATAATTTTTTTACAATAGATTTTGTTTCCTTGCTTAGCGTAACCTTCCTTACCGGCTGTATGGTCTGAACTTCAGCATTCTTCGATAATGCAGCGTATATGCCCATCGTTGTTACTCCTATCAATGCGTAAATGATGAAGAGCGGCTGGAACGAATTTACTAAATCAAAACCATATTCTACTCGTAAAAATTCTGGCACCTTTGCCGTTAACGTGCCAGCTGCCATTGCAAAGGTTCCTACGGTGCTGAATAATGCGAATGCATAGTTCCTTTTTTTGTCAGAACTTGTCTGCGGTATGATAGCTTGTTCTACAGATATGAAAGCGCCAAAGTTAACACCTGTTGGATTTATGAAGCCTATCAATGCCGCAATCAATAACAGATAGTAATCAGTTGTAAAGGCAAAGATTGCTCCAGAGATGGACATCAGGCCAGCGAATATTATCAGTGTTTTTCTTCTGCCTATTCTATCGCCGAACATGCTTGCAAATAGCGTGAAGAAAGAGCTGCTGACCAGCGTCGCTGTGATGATTATGCCAGTGGATAACGCATCATAGCCTGCACTTGTAAGGTAGATTGCAAGTATTATGCTCAGAAAGCCAAAGCCGAACATCCTTGCTATGTTTGCAGCTAAGAGTAACTTTCCATCCCTGTTTAACCAAACGAGTAATGCCATATCGCCTCATCAATAACAGTCTTTTATTAATTATGAGAAATTTTTCCTATCTAACCTGGATCTGGTATTCGATAGCTCTGGCTCTTTCCAATTTTCTGGTAATAGGATTAACTTTCAATTCCAGATGTTCCAGCGTTGTATAGCCTAGCAATGGTTCTTCAATATCTGGAGAAACAGCCACCAAGACAGGCCTTCTTATTCCATCAAACCCTATCTCTGCCAGACCTAGCTTCCTTTGTGCAGATCGCCTGTCTGCAAATTCAACCATTGTATCGTATTTAGCTTCAATGCCTATCTCTTTGGCAATAGATTCTGGGATCTTTGTAAAGGTAGCACCTGTATCTACAAGAGTATCGATCTCTTTCCATCCACTACTTCCATGAATCTTTACTTTGGCTCTTGTTTCCTTCATGTTTCAAAACATATTTGCCTAGATTTACTATTAAACTTATTTAGAATTTGTTACTAAACAATCATTGTTATTTTAATTAAAAACTACAACAAAGTTCTTAGCCGCTTTACAAACTCTTTCACTACACTCTCGCCTCTTTTTACATGTTCTGGAGGCATATGATCTTCATAGAAGTTGACGTGCAGACTGCTTGCATAGTTGAAGGAATCTATAAGATTCCAGTCAGGATGCTCTTTATGCAGTTTCGTAACAAATTCTCCAATGCTTCTATGTGTACCAAGATCTTTACCTCGTTTTGCTGCAACGGCTTTAATCACTTCAGCACATACACCTCATAATTTCTCTGCCGCCTGAGCATAATCTCCTTTCTGCATTAACACTTCGGCATCCTACAGATACTTACCATTCAACCGTTTGTAATTTGCTTCCTTGCTCTTTGATGCCATTCAAAAATTAATAGGCAGGCAGTTATTTAAAGCAAACCGTTTAAAATTCTAGTATACAACAAATAGTATGATCAAACCACTAATGCAAAAAATTACTAAAATTCTTTCAACTGCTCTACCTTTTCCTTCACCAAATCAAATCCTTTCTGCCAGAATTCTTCTTTCGTAATATCAATTCCATTATCTTTTAGCAAGTTTTCTGGCTTTCTGGAGCCGCCTGCTGCCAGTATGTTAAAGTATTTTGGTACGAATGATTTTCCTTCTAACTTGTACTGCTGGTACAATGATAATACGAGCAAGTTGCCAAATGAGTATGCGTAACAATAGAAAGGTGTGTGGTAAAAGTGCGGAATGTATAACCATTCGTATTGAAAGTCATCTGTTATTGCCAATGAATTGCCAAACTGTTGTTTTAAATTATTCAGGTATATTTCTGATACTTGATCGATGGTAGCATTCTTTTCCCCAATAGCGTCATGCGCTTCTATCTCGAATAAAGTAAAGAATGCCTGGCGCATTATCGTAGCATACATATCATCTATTTCTTCTGCTAGCAATAATTTTCGTTCTTTCTTGGACATCTTTTCTGCTAGCTTGTCATTAAGCAGCATCTCTGCAAATACTGATGCGGTTTCAGCCAATGGTAAGGGAGCCTGTGCTACAAGTATTGGTTTGTCTTCAGCTGCTATGCTATGCATTGCATGACCAAACTCATGTGCAAGCGTTGAAACATCTTTTATCCTGCCGTCAAAGTTCAACAATACATACGGAGTAATTTTCGGTGCTACCGTGTAACAGAAGGCACCTCCACGCTTTCCTCTTCTTATAGCCGAGTCAACATGCTGTTCATCAAATACCCTCTCTGCAAACTTTCTGAACTTTGGATCAAAGTCCTCGAATGTTCTTAAAACAGTATCAACTGCTTTTGCATAGGTGAACTTCTTCTGATCTGATGCTTTGGTTGAGATAGGAGCATAAAGGTCGTACCTCCGTAATTTTTTCATGCCGAGCATCTTCGCCTTTTCCTTAAAGTATTCCTGAAATAGAGGCGCATTTCTCTTGCAAACTGCCAGCAATGCTTCTACAGTTTCATCGTCTACATCGTTTGATACATTCCTTACAGATATGGGCGACTTGAAGGCACGCATCGATATTTCTTCATCACGCCACCTTAATGCAATATTTTGATAAATTTCTCCCAATACACTGCTGTACTTCTTGTATACTTGCAGCAATGCTTTGTAGGCTGCTTCCCTTTCTTCTCCCTTTGGGCTTCGCACTAATGTAACTAATTTTTCTTTGTTGTCGAATTTTTTCTCGATTATTTTCTTGCCTTTATTTATCTTCATGGAGAACTCGACATCAGTCGTAATTTTATCATAAACCTTGATCAATGCCCTGAGACCAGTGACAGTTAACGTGTTGATGACCTTCTCTTCTGGTTCCGTAAGCGTGTGTTTTGCCAACAACCTCTTGTACCTTAAATATTCTCTGTACACTTCTGGTACAGCATTTATCAGCTGGTTTGCCTTTTCATCGTCTATGCCTTTCTTGAACCAGAGATCAAAGAATAGCAATCTATTGCTAATGTTAGATGCTAATTTTTCCATCTTTGTTACAAGTGCAGATGCTTCATTCGATGACGTGTCTGCATAGTATTGAAGATGCGCATAACCTGACGCAACGCTTAATTTTTCATCTATCTGTTCTATCGCATGGATCATATGTTCGAACTCTGATGCTGGCATGCTTGGTTGTAGTTGATTGCGCCTTGCTTCAAATTCCTTTACTTTATCTTCAATGGAATCCAGAAAAGTCCTGAACTCTTTTGCAGATGGATCCTTTACTAAATCAGTTAATTTCCATGAACCTACCCTGAGAGTTGCCATAGATAGGCAGTTACGAGGATACTGTCATATGTATTTTTTTAAATTATTAGTCTATTATTTATCAGGGCTATGAAACAGCATGACGCAATTTATATTAAATTAATCTATCTGTAGTCACAGTTAAATGTCCTGTTGTACTTTACTTAATCAATGGTATGCGACATTATTCTAAGAAGAATGCTTGGCTTGCGTGAAGGAGAGACAGTTCCCAGCGCTACTGAGCTCCAGGAAATGGTTGGGGCTAAAGACCATGAGGAGTTTCATGCGATAATTAGCGCTATGAGCAGCGAAGAACTTGCCGAATTACGAAGGTTACTTGCAAAATGGCGCAAGAAGCGTGGCTTGCCTGACGTTGATTATGCGGAGACTGCGGCTGTCAGTTAATTAGGAAAACATAATTTAAGGTGTTGTGTGAATTAACTGTATGATGCTGCGAAAAAATTTCATATGGATCCTGATCGCTGCATCTGCAGTTATTACAGCAGTGTCACTAATGTTTGGCGTATTCTTCCTGTTCTTCTTCCTGCCTATAATGTTCCCATTTGTACTCAGGCGCAGATCTAAAGCTAAGATAGAGGAAGAGTATAGACAGCCTGCGCCAGAGCAAAACCCGTTACGATACGATGAGGATGAAGAGTGGCGGGAAAAGTGGAAGTGAATAAGATTAGGAATAACTAATTGGTGTTACATTACTAAGCAGAACCACTGCTTAGTGCTTGCATGCTTATTCAAACGTGCAGGGCTTCCAACTTCTATCCTCACCTGCTTCGTTATCAATTAATTCCTCAATACTTAACGAGATTTTTTGTTCTTTGTTGTTTTCTTTTTCTTTGAAGCAGTAACATTCTTTTGCAAACTTCTGACTATACTAATTAAATTCTTTATATTATCCTTCATCCGGAAAATTTCAATAGCCCCAGTAATTAGCTGTTCCATAATTATTTTATCCCTTTCGAGTATCCAATCGATCGGAGGTCCATTATAATCTTCAAGTGGATCTAGGGTATACATCTGATCCTTTTTGTATATCCTGATATCTTCCTTTTGTACAAATTTGTAGAATTCCGTTAGATCTTCCTCATTACCGTCTACAATTACCTCAACCGCATTTTTCCCAACAATGTTTTTGGGAAGTACCATCAAATTGTTATATGTAAACCCTTTATTGATCAATTGAATTCTAAAAGCCACGTGTTGCACAGGCCCTATGCCCTGAACCACAAATCTCTTGGCCATACATTCTTCTTCTCTTATCAATGGTGCAATAACAGTTTGGTATAAAACTCTTTTTAGTCAAGATGATTGTAAGGAATTTGTCAATTTCAGGTTACTTCTTACTTTTATTTTCTTTTACCAATTGTTCAAGCATTCTGTTAATATCTTGCATATATGTCGAGCGCAAATAAGCTGCTTTGGCAGCAACAACAAAATCATGATGTTCCCAATCAGGCGTTGCACCATCGTGAGGTCTAGGCTCAGTAATGCTATAACGATCAGCGGTTACGTACTCAAGATCTTTTGATTTCAACTTATGCAAGAAACTGTTCACTCTATCCTGCTCTCCATCTAAAACAAGACGTAATCTTTGTTTGTGCTTTTCATGTCTGCAGGCTAATTTCACATTTTCCTTACTAGCTTCATAAGTAAGCTCGATTCCGAGCAACATGATATCATTTTCTAAATCGGGGTCTTTCGCTTTAGTCTGATAATTCAAATAGAGGGAAATCGGTCCAGTCATTTTATCACTGGTTCTGTATACACGCTTTTTATCCTTAACTGTTTTGCTAGGCATGGAATCTTCCTACAAACTCTAATAAGTCCATTAAACACTGAATAGTAAAACTTAGTGCATAAACGGAATAAAAAGAATTTCTGTACACGAGAGGAAGAATCGTCAGATATATCGGTAACTTTTGAAGTATTTAAAGCCAACCTATATGTTTCAAGTATAATCTTGCATTTATTGCACTACTGGCATGCCAGAACTACGCATAAAGAATCTTTGTTGTTATGACTGGAAAGAA
Source organism: uncultured Nitrosopumilales archaeon (assembly GCA_964372525.1). Lineage (GTDB taxonomy): Archaea > Thermoproteota > Nitrososphaeria > Nitrososphaerales > UBA213 > CAYJTD01. The sequence goes on from CAYJTD010000006.1 coordinate 14,896, forward strand.
ATCTTGGGCTCCCTGCCTGTTCGCCTATATTGTGTAATGGATCTTGATCGCTGCATCTGCAGCTATTACTGTAGTGTCTAAGGAAACTATAGAGGAACGTCAAAAACTTTTTGCAAAAATTATAGAAACAATCTTGGATTTGAAAGGTTGAAATCTGGTTGAACAGCCATCCCCACGTCCAATTGAAATCTTGAAGTGTAGTAGCATTAGATGGCTGATCTTATTTTAAATTGCATAACTTTAGCAGTATCTATTACAGTATACAAACTGAACCTAGAATAATTACAAATAACATTTAATTAATTAAAAGTCATTATAATTTTAATTGTCTCCAAAACTGTAACACCACCGAACCCACTTCAATCATACCTTTATTATCACTCCCCTCTCCCCAAATTCCCTGGCAGCCATACATGCCAGTGCCAATGCATAAGCAAGGTCATCATGAGCATGTAACCTTTTATCAAACAGGAAATTACCAACCCTACTCCTTGTATACTCTATGGCATTTAACGAATGAAAGAGCTCTTCATCATGCTGCATGCCAATCTTACCACCCTCCATCAATATCTTCAAGTTACTCAACAACTCTTCCTTCTTCCTGATCGTTAACTGCACACCATTTACCTCCATGCCCAACTCTTTTAGATGCTCGACTATCGGATTACCCAAACCAGTTTCATCTATATGGTACAGCGTCTATCTTTTCAATTTAGACTTGACCCTAGCAAGTATACGTTCAGCCCATTTAATGGATCTCTCGGCATCTTCACTGCTCATAAGTTCTGGTTGATATTCAGATTGATTCTTCATACTTAGCAGAGATCTGAACTGCTTCTCCACTTCGTTATACTCATCCCTGTCAAGGATTCCTTTAAGCAAGAACAGAACGTCTGTATGAGCACCAGATGCACGTTTTCCCAGAAATGAAACAGTAAGAGCGTCCAGGGCGTTTATGGAGCCATGTATTGCACTCATTACAGCGTTATCATAAGCCTCCTCTCTTACTGCAATTTTAGCCATATGCAGGGCGTTCTCAGCTTTATCAAGATAACCCGCAGCTTTTTTAGCATCAACAGCCCTAGTCATGTTTCCTGATCACCTCTTGCAGATCTCTACCTGTTATCATAATATAGCTATCAAGAATAGAACGTACAAGTCTCTCCTTTTTCTTTGCCAAGAACTTTTTCTTGCTAAATATTAATGGAGATACACTGCTATGGAAGATCGGATATACCTCTTGCTGAGCCTCTGACACAAGGTCGGTGGCAATGTCAAAGTGATCAGAAATAACCAACAAGTCAATATCACTATCCATTTTTTCTTCTCCTTTTGCTACACTGCCAAAAATAGCTGCTGAAATGATACGTTTGTTGTTGAAGTGTTTTTTTAGAATAGGGATTAATTCTTCAAGCGTTTTCTCTTCTGCTTTTAAGATAGGTTTGATGATCTTGTTTAAGATATAGCTATTTTCGTTAAGTGATAGCTGGTATGATTTACCTACAGGTTGGATATTTACTATGCCGTATTTCTCAAGTTGTTCAACTAGGACCGCAGTTTCACTGCGCGAAACGTTTGCAGTTTCAGCAAGACCACGTACAGTGAAAATCTTACCTTTGTACCTAACCATAGCTCTAAGTATACTTATACAGGCCTTACTACCCAACACTTGTTCCAAATACCTGTGAAATTTCATAGCCATACGTCCTTTTTACTGGACATATGTCCGTAATATCGGACATATAAACATATTTCCTGACACAGCATGAGAATCACACCTTTATTATCACTCCCCTCTCCCCAAATTCCCTGGCAGCCATACATGCCAGTGCCAATGCATAAGCAAGGTCATCATGTGCATGTAACCTCTTATCAAACAGGAAATTACCAACCCTACTCCTTGTATACTCTATGGCATTCCTCTACATACACTCACCAGAAAATTTTCGATTTTACGTACACCCTCATATACTTGCTTGGTGGCTATATCTCGAAAATGCATTTCCACATAAAAAGGGGATTAGATCTTTTGTAACTCCCTAACTCCATACTCTCTACAGCAAAACATGCAAGTGTCAATGCACGAGCTAAATCATCATCAGGTATATGATTAAATGGTTGGAAGAGTATCCGAATAATTATATGATAAAATAAGAAGTTTTAAAGGCTCACAATTAAAGTTAATACTAAACCAATCCTACTTGGAATATGCAAGGAATTGTTTAAATCAAGCACTTACGTATGGTGTAAAATGGTCAAATCGATATATGAAATTATGCTAGCCAAGGTGATGCATTATAATCATGCATTTACATATGAAAACGAAACATTTAGATCTACTGTCAATGTTATGAATAGAGGGGACATACAATGTCCAGGCTGATTAGAAAGGAGAAACGAGAAGGAAAGGACAAACAAGAAGCATCTTCGGTTACTCCCAAAGAGCTTCGTACAGAGATGGATAAGATTCTGGAACAGTATGGCGCCAGCAGGTCTCAAGCTGATCTGGATAAAACAAAGAAGATTCTGGAAAGAGCTGGATCTCTAAGTGATGAACTGGCATCAATGCGGGACGAAGATAGGTGAATAAGGTATACTTCGATACTTCTGCACTGTTCAAGGAATTTGAAAATACCATAGGTTCTGATTTAGTTGATAAGATAATAGTTAACGCAAAGGAAGGAAAGGTTCAGATAATTTCTTCCATCTGGTCTATTAACGAAGCAGTTGCAGTAATAGACAGAAAGTATCGTAAGGGTGAATTGCAGGATACAGAAGCTCAAATAATTTTTGCAACACTAAGCGATAGAATTTCAACAAGCACAGAGAAAGCAAGTTTTTCCTTTAAGCGGATAACTCACTCCGTTGTTACTAACTCATGAGTCCTGATTAGTATCTTTCACATCTCACCTTCTGACGCACTACACTTGCACACTGCATTTTACCATGATTGCAATTATTTTCTTGTACATGATAATGAATTGGTCAAGCGTATTATGTCGTCTAACTACGGGTTTGAAGGTATGGAGGTAGTTAACTTGGGAAGTATATCTGACAGGAAATATCTTGCAGAAAAATTAGGACTTTAGTTTGGAAATATGATAAAGTAAGAAGTTTTAAAGATTGGCAGGGCAGTAATCAGATTTTTAATTTACAAAAAATAACTTTTCATGGACATAGCTAATAATATTTTATCATCTTTGGTTCTGTCCAGTCCTCCATTGATGATAACTTTCTTCAAGATATCCTACTAGATAATCATGAATATCTACTGACCCACCTATGATAAACGCCTTTAGCTGGCATTCCCAAGGCTGCTCCAACCAGTTAGTTGCCAGCATCAATTTGCTAGTTTCTTCATCCTATTAATCTTACTGGAATACAATCGTTCATTCTTCTGCAAGTACATCCGCTTCTTGGTGAGCATGTGCCATATGATCTTCATCATCTTGTTTGCCACCTTTACTATCGCTTTGTTCTTATGCATCCTCCCCGCATTTCTTTCAAAGTACTCCCCCATCCTCTGATCATGCATCGCTGCAATATGTGCAGCCTGCATGATAGCCCACTTGACTCTCTTGTTGCAGTCCTTCTGCTTCATCCTTCCATAGTATTTGGACTCTCCTGATTCATTCAGGCTTGGACATAACCCTGCCCATGACACAAGATGTTTTGGTGTTGGGAATCTTCTGATATCTCCTATCTCTGTAGCTATAAGCAGAGCAGTATGGTAATCTATACCAGTCATGCTCATCAATATCTTGGCATCATCATTCTCAAAAGCCCTCAACGCTATCCTTTCGGATATTTTCTCTACACACTGCTTTATGCATCTTAGATGCTCCGTCTGAGTTTCAAGTATCAGACCATCATCTCCGTTGAGCTTTAATGATAATAACATTGCCAGTCCATTTTTACCAAGTATATTCTTGTACTCGCATTCTACTTCATACATATCTAGCAACGAATGTGTCTGGTTCTTCACCATAGTTTCCATCTTCACCATTGACATTCTATGCCTAAGAAGGCTCCTTGCATTCCTATCCTGATATGATGGTACATAGCACTCATAGATGAGATCTGATTTCAGAAGCTGTGCTAGAGTCCTTGCGCTCCTCTTATCATTCTTTATGCTTGGATGTGATACTGCTTTTGTCATAAGTGGATTTGCCAGTTTGACTTCTTCAATACCATGCTCTTCAAGAGCGTTATAGACCCTAATCCAGTAATTTCCAGTTGATTCCATAACTGCCTTGCATTTTTTATCATCAAGCCTTGATAGTAACAGGGATATACCATCTGAATCATTGCTGAATACAAACTCTTCAGCTATAGTACCATCTTTCTCCATTATTATACATGCCTGACATTTCTTCTTTCCAATGTCTATGCCAACATACCTTATTTTTTTCACCTCCTGCTGGTTAATGGCTTGGAGCTGCAAACATCTATCATGGCTTTCATGCCAACCAAAGCTGCAGCTTGGGAAGAGCCCATTCATTTTAAAGGTCTCCAGGACCATCGGTCAGAAGGGCATAGCCAGCATACCAGCAGCAGTTACTACTGGGAGGCGTTTATCATGCTTTCATTTTAATAGCTAAGAAATAATACCAAAGAGAGGTGCGAGGCCGTTGGACTTGCAATGCAGTTAACTATTTATAGTAAAGTAGTATTTCTATATAGTGAATAATCATTAGCTAGATGGAAATGGTATTTATATGAGCACTGAGAGTATAGCCGTCCCAAAGGTCGAAGAGTACCTAAGAGCTAGGGGATGGAAGGTTTTGAGAGAAGTAAAGGTCAGGGGAAGAGTCGCTGATATTGTAGCTATTAAAAATGATGATATGGCAATTGTGGAGGTCAAGGGCAGTGCTGGAGATATACATAATGGGATTGAACAGGCATTGCATCAAAAAAGGGCCGTGAATTTTTCCTATCTGGCAATACCCAAAGAACGAATTACCAATGATCTGAAAAACACATGCAAGAATCTTGGAATAGGATTGATATTACTTGATAATAGCGTGAAAGAAGTAATAAAACCGGTTCGTAGCAAGGCGCTTTCATCTGTCAGGAGACAAATTCTTGGGATAAAGCCCAAAGTACAAATAAAAATGTCAGTAAAGAGCCCGCTCGAATATCTGTTCAGAACCAGGGGCCAGATCTTAATTTTGAAATTATTCTTCTTGAACCCAAACAAAGAGTTTCATCTTAATGATATTGCCAGGAGAACCGGCCTGTCTGCATCATACGTTACAAAGGAATTGAATAAAATAGAAAAGATCGGGCTTGTTAGCAGAAGGGAGCAAGGAAATATGGTTTTATTCGGCGTAGATAGGAAATGTGTAATTTATGATGAATTGAAGAGAATATTTCTGAAGTATGAGCTTTTAGATGAAATCATCGCAAGGGAGCTGCCCATTGACAAGGTAAAGTATGCCTTCATCTACGGCTCGTTTGCGCAGGGAAAGGAAACTGAATCAAGCGACATAGACCTGTTCATAGTTGGAAAGATCAAGGAAAATGCGCTACTTTACGTGATCAGAAAAGTTGAAGGCAAGACAGGAAGAGAGATAAATTACATCATATGGACAGAGGAGGAGTTCAGAAAGAAAGTTCGAGATAAGGTTCCATTGCTTAGGAACATAGTAGATGATCCAATAATAATGATAGTGGGTGATGAGGATGAATTTAGGAGATCTGTTAAGCAATAGGATGATTGCCAAGGTTGCTAGCAGCAAGCAACAGGTAGAAGATATTGTGAAGGTAGCAGAACGGGATTTACAGGCAGCAAAAGATAACCTTGCTAATGGATATGCTGACTGGGCCCTCAACATAGGATATAATGCCATGCTACAAGCTGGGAGGGCTCTCATACTATCTAGAGGTTACAGACCTGTTGGTGAGGCCAAGCACGTAGCAGTGATAGAATTCGTTAAAGCAGAATATTCCAAGCAAGTTCCCACAAAGGCTCTATATGTTTTCAGCAAGACAAGAAAGAAGAGGCATAAGGCTGTTTATGAAGAGGCTGATACAGTTTCTGATAGTGAGGCAAGAACTGTAATAACCAATGCAGAAGAGTTCGTTAAAGCTATCAAGAAAATATTAAAGATACGGTAATTGTC